>JBBIMZ010000246.1:0-5968 GCA_037444135.1 Solibacteraceae bacterium | reverse complement strand
GGCCACGCCGAAGAAGTGGTCGCGCGCGCGCGCGACGGCGTCTCGCCGCGGCCGTACGTCTTCACCAAATGCGGCCGGAATTGGAATGAGCGGGGCGAGATCGTCAAGATCCTCAAACGCGACGCCGTGCGGCGGGAATGCGAGAACAGCCTGCGCCGGTTGCGCACCGAGGTCATCGACCTGTACCAGATTCACTGGCCCGAACCGGAAGAGGAGATCGAGGAGGGTTGGGAGACGCTGGTGCGCCTCAAAGAGGAGGGCAAGGTGCGGTGGATCGGCGTGTCGAATTTCCAAGTCCCGCACATGGAGCGCGTCTCACGCATCGCTCCGATCACTTCCATCCAACCGCCGTATTCGATCGTCCAGCCGGAAGCCGAGCGCGAGATCCTGCCCTACGCCGCCGAACACGGCATCGGCGTGATCGTTTACGCACCAATGAAATCCGGCTTGCTGACCGGTGCGATGACGCGCGAACGTGTCGCCAACCTGCACCCGGAGGACTGGCGGCGGCGTTCGCCGTACTTCCAGGAGCCGGCCCTGTCACGCAATCTCGCTCTGGTGGAGCTGCTGCGCCGGATCGGCGCCCGGCACGGCCGTACGCCCGGCGAGGTCGCCATTGCCTGGACGCTCCGGCATCCGGCGGTTACGGGCGCGATTGTCGGCATGCGCTCGCCGCAGCAGACGGCCGGCGTCATCGGCGCACTCGAGTTCCGCCTCAGTTCCGAAGAGATCGAGGAGATCGCCGCCTTCGTTGCTGCGCATCCGGCGCCCGTTTCGTGATGTTCCCGCCGGCGGTTCAACGGAAGGAGGGAACCCGACGGTCGGAGTAGAACACGCTCCTCGGGGGAGCGGGCGGGGAGTCAGGAAGGCAACCTGCGGCACGTTTGGGAGTCAGGCAAATGGCAAGCGGGTTCGAGTTCCCTCTTCCGTCCCAAGCATACACGCACGCTTTGCGCGCGAGCCGCCCGGAACCTGGAACGTGTTGAAAGAACCGAAGAAATTTTTCGGGAATCGATGTAACTACGTCGTGCGGGCCGCCTACCGGAACTCGCGGCAGGCCTCTAGCAGACGGCGGAGCTCGTCCGCTTCCGCCGCGCTCAATTCGGGGATCGGCGGGCGCGGCGGCCCGCACGGCCTGCCTAGCAACTCCGCCGCCTTTTTCATCACCGCCACCTCGTAGCCGCGCTTGCGGGCGCGCAGGGCGAACAGCGGATGGACGTAACGCACGAGCAGGGCGTTCAGGCGGGCGAAATCGCCCTCGAGCGCTGCCTCGCCCCAAGCCAGAGCGAGGCGCGGAAGGATGGCGGAGACGCTCGAGGTGAAGGCGCGCACGCCGATGGCGGCGTACATGGCGCCGCAGTCGTCGCCTGCTCCGCCGATCCAGACGAGCCGGTCCCCCAGCCGCGCCATGATCCGCTGGTAGACACGCGCGTCGGCCTGACCGTCCTTCCAATACCGGAGCGACGGCACGGCCTCGGCCAGGCGCGCCACCTGATCCGGGGTGAAGGCCGCCCAGCCGCGGCTGTAGACGGCCAGCGGCAGGCCGCAGGCCCGCCCGATCGCGCGGTAATAGGCGAGCAAGCCCTCTTCCGGCGGTTGCTGGTAGTACGGCGGCAGCACGAGCAAGGCGTCCGCGCCGGCCTCCTCCATGCCGCGCGCCATCTCCGCCGCGATCGCCGTGTTGAAACACACGCTGCCGATGACCGGCATCCTGCCGCGGACGAGCTCGACCGTTTTGCGCACGACGGCTACGGCCTCAGCCACGCTCAACGAGAAGATTTCGGAAATTCCTGCCGGGGCGTTGATGGCGCAGAAGGGATACTGAATCAACTCGGCGACGTCGCGCTCGAGCGCCGCCAGATCGAGCTGGTCATCGGGCGTGAACGGCGTCAGGGGAAAGCAGATGATGCCTTGCATCGGTCACCAGCGGGGTAGGATGCGGCGCCAGTTCGGATCGACGTGCCGCCGCATTTCGGCCTCGTCGTCGCGCTTGCGGTAGGGCAGGCGCTGATAGCGCTCGCCCAGGCGCGCCAGTTGATCGTAGTCGAGCTCGACTCCCAGACCGGGAGCCTCGGGAATCCGTACGCATCCGTTCCGAATGGGAACGCGCCCGCCGGCGACCACTTCATCCTGTTCGCTCTGCCAGGGGTAGTGCGTGTCGCAGGCGTGCGTGAGATGGGGTGCGGCGGCCGCGGCATGGGCCATCGCCATCAGACTGACGCCCAAGTGGTTGTTGGAGTGCATCGACAGGCCAAGGCCCAGGGTCTCGCAAAGAACGGAGAGATGCTGGATACCTCGGACGCCGCCCCAGTAATGGGGATCGGAAAGCACAATCTGCACGGCGCCGAGCCGCCAGGCGGCGGGCACATCGGCAAACGATGTCACCGCCACGTTGCTGGCCTGAGGAATGTCGACGCCGCGATCCAACAGGCGTCGCCGCACTTCGGCCATCCCTTCGAGCGTCGCCGTCGGGTCCTCCAGGTAGCCGCCCCCGGCCAGCTCCTCGCGCAAGGCTTCGCCGACGCGGACGGAAGTCTCGACCGACCAGGCGCAATTGGGATCGATCCGCAGCGGGTAAGCCGGTCCGAATTCCTCGCGCAGCGCCCGGATCGTGGCGATCTCCTGATCCGGATCGAGCACGCCGCCTTTGAGCTTGATCTCGCGGAACCCGTAGCGGGCGATCATCTGCCGCGCCTGGCGCACGATCGACGCCGCGTCGAGACATTCGCCGTATTCGTCCTCCCGGGCGTCCTCCGCGAGGCCGCCTCCTCCGGCGTGCTTGTAGAACAAATAGGCCGAAAACGGCGCCTCATCGCGGGCCCGGCCCCCGAGCAGGTCGCAGAGCGGCTTGCCGACCGCCTTGCCGATCGCGTCCAGGCAGGCAATCTCGATCGCAGCGAAGCTGCGCGCGTGCCGGTCGGCCGGATTCTCGCCGGGCACCAGGCGCGTCTGCGAGCGATCACCTTCCGGGGCCGCGGCCGCCAGCTTCCGCCAGAGCCGCGTCAGGTCGAATGGATCCCGGCCCAGGATGTCCGGGCGAAGCGCCTCGAGCGCCGCCAGCGGTCCGTCACCCCCGTAAGTCTCGCTGATGCCCCTGATGCCGTCGGTCGTCCGGATTTCGACGATCGTGCGAAGCGCGTAGGGGGCGTGGCGGCCGTAGGAGCTTCGGAGCGGCGGATCGGCCACCGCCACCGGGTAGAGCCGGAGCCCGGAGATGAGCATCCGGCGCCCCCTACTTGCGCATGCCCGGCCGGGGATTCTTCAGCCGCTGCTGGCGCCGCTTGTTCTCCTTGCGCTTGGGCTTGTGAATGATGAACGTCCCGCTGCCGACGTATTCGGCGCGGTAGAGCTTCTCGTCAGTCAAGGGCGGATACTCCGGTTCGGAAGTGCGTGGGCGGCGACAACCACCGCCTCCTAACGATTTTAGACGAAGTCACTGCGCCGGAACGAACCGGAACAGCTCGAAGACAGGCCGACCACGGCCGTCCCCGGCGAGGCCGATTGTCCGGCGAGTGAAGCCCGCCTCCCGAGCCGCCTGGTCCAGCAACTCGCCCGCCCGGGGAAAGTAGCGGCGGCCTTCGACGTAACCGACAAAGAGCGCATCCGGACGCGCGACGCGTTCGAGCACGCGCCGCCGTTCCTCCTGGTCCAGTTCCTGGCGCATGATCGGCTGTACGGCGTCTTCGACAATGACCTTGCCGGCGGCGAGCAGCTTTACCGGATCGCCGATGCCCCAGTCCGCCGGGTGGACGTAGCCCGCCCCGGAGGCGCGAATTTCCTCGGCCAGGGGAAAGACGGCGTCGGTCCAGAGCGGCTCGGGTCCGAAGCGAATCAGCCGGGCCAGGTATTCGTTGGTCACGACGGCGTTCGAGCCGGCCGCCAGTATGCAGACCGCCCCGCAGGCGAGAGCGCCCGCGCGCCCGGCCGGGAAAATGGCAGCGAGCCCGACGGCCACAAACGCGGACAGCAGCGGCCAGAGCGTGATCGTGTGGTGTACGCCGCCGCCTGCTTCCTCGGTCACCAGCATTTGCGCCCAAGCGGCGACAAAGGCGAGCCCGAAGAACAGAAGCAGCCGGCGGGTGCGGGCGATGAGCAGCCCGACCGCGGCTGCCGGGATCAAATAGAGCCCCCAGCCGGTGATGCGGTGCCCGGTGCGGTCGCTGAGCCAAAGCGAGGCGCGCTCAACCCGTGTGGCGGCCGGCCGTTCCGCTCCGTAGCCTTCCCCGCTGACGAGAAACCCCGCCATCGCGTCGCCGCGGACGGTTCGTTTCATTACCTCGATTTTCGGCGCCACCCCGCACAGGCTGAAGCGCCGGCCTCGAACGGCCTCTCCGGGGTGGTGGACGTTGTAAATCAAGAATGGCAGGGCGCCCAAAAAGAACCCGCCGGCGGCGCGTCGCAGACGCTCCCCGTCAAGCCGCGCCCGCAGGCGGCCGCCGTAAACCACAGCCGCCGCCACCGCCAATGCGAGGAGAAGCCAGACGAAGATGGCCTTGTTCCACAGCGCCAGCCCTAGCAGGAAGGCGCCCGAAGTCAGGCGCGAGCGCGCCAGAAGCAGCAGTGAGCCGGCAAGCAGAAGTTGCTGGAGCGCCACGGGCCCCCAATCGAAGGTCGCCGTGAGGAGAAACATCGGATCGGAGGCCAGCAGGACCGCGCCGACGATCGCCGCCCGGCGTCCGGCGATCCCTTGCAGGAAGGCGGCAAACAGGACGATGGCGGCGGCACCGGCCGCGACCATCGGAAGGCGCAAAGACCAAACCGACGGCGGCCATAGCTCGAGCAGCGGCGCATAGAGCCACGCCTTCAGCGCGCCGATGTAGCTCATGATCATCAGGCACACTGGCCGGCCGAGCACCTCGACGGCCGCAGCCATCCGCTCCGGGCTGTAGATGCCGCCGGCAAAAAGCGCCTCGTCGCCCTGGATGCCCGCGTACGGGATCAAGAGCGCGCCGACAAACACAAACCAGGCGGCGGCGAGAACCGGTGGGGACTGGAGCGCTCGTCTCAGGGGGTTGTCTGGCCGTGCGCGGCGCCGCGCTCGAGGTGGCGGTAATAGCCCAGGTCCTGACCGGCAAGCCGCTTGGTGGCGAACAAGATTTGCCCGGTGTGCTGGGCGAAATGCTCGACCACGTGGTAGATCGCTTCGAGAACGCTGAGCTCGTAGTTCTGCACGCGGACCGCCTCGGTGAGCCGGGCCGGCGCCAGCTCGCGGATCGCCGCGACCGCCTCACGGACGGCGGTCGCCAGCCGCTCGCGCAGCTCGTCCGGCTGGATGTCGCCGCGGGCGGAAAACTCGCGCTCCCGGACGCGGATGTCGGGTTTGCGGGCGATGCCGGAGCCGATCCACTGGCGGAGATTGCCGCACAGATGCAAGACGAGGTTCCCCACGGCGTTCTCGTGGTCGCCGCCGCGCGCCCAGACCTGCTCGTAGCTCAGGCGGCCGAGGCAATCCTCAATGCGCCCGGCGAGTTGCTCGAGCTTGCGGGCCGAAAAGTCGAGGAAGATCTGCTCAGGCGAGGGCATGGTCAGAGCACCTGCTCGGACCAGTTCTCCAGAATCGATTTGACCCTCTGGCAGAACTGGTCGGCGAGCGCGCCGTCAATCAGGCGGTGATCGAACGTGAGGGCCAGATAGCAGTCCGAGCGAATCGCGATGGCGTCGTCGATGACCACCGGCTCCTTGGTGACCGCGCCGAGGCCCAGAATGGCCACCTGAGGCTGGTTGATTATTGGGGTTCCGATCAGACTGCCGAACCCGCCGGGGTTAGTGATCGTGAAGGTGCCCCCCTGCACTTCATCCGGTCTGAGTTGCTTCGAGCGGGCTCGGTCGCCCAGATCATTCACCGCCCGCGCCAATCCTAACAACGACCTCTCATCTGCATTCCGAATCACTGGCACGATCAAGCCCCAGTCAAGCGCAACCGCACTCCCAATGTTTATGTCCGTCTTGTAGACGATCTGATCACACC
>JBBIMZ010000245.1:544-5982 GCA_037444135.1 Solibacteraceae bacterium | reverse complement strand
GCGGCCCGTCTGGTCTATGTGCAAGTCTTTCGCCACGCCGAACTGGCGGCTGTCGCCCGAAGCCAGCACAGCGGAACGGAAATCCTCCAGCCGCCGCGGGGGCGGATTCTGGATCGCACCGGTCAGACGCTCGCCCTGAGCGTGCCGGTCGATTCGGCCTTTGTGGATCCGCGCAGCGCCGACGACATCGACCGCGCCGCCGCCGTGCTGGCTCCGCTGCTCGATCTGGACGAAGCGCGGCTTCAGGAGCGGCTGGCCTGGGGCGTGGAGAACGACAAAGCCTTTGTTTGGGTCAAGCGCAAGATCAGCACCGAAGAATCGGCGCGCCTGCGGAGGCTGGAGGCGAGCTGGATCCAATTCCGCAAAGAGAGCAAGCGCTTCTATCCCAAGGGCGCGGTCGGGGCACATCTGATCGGCAGCGTCGATTTCGACGAAAACGGCAACGCGGGCCTGGAGCAAAGCCTCGATGCGGAGCTGCGGGGCCGGCCGGGCCTGGTGACATTCCTGCGGGACGCCCGCCGGCGCGGAGTTGATTTTCGCGTCCTCGTCGAGCCGCGCCGGGGCTCGGACATCTGGTTGTCGATTGACGAGCGCATTCAATACGTGGCGGACCGTGAGCTGGCCCGGGCGGCGCTGGAGAACGGCTGCCCCACGGGGAGCCTGGTCGTCGTCAATCCGCACACCGGGGAGATCCTGGCGATGGCCAGCTATCCTCCTTTCAATCCGAATGAGCCGGTCAGGCGAAGCGACGATCTGGCCGCCCGGACCAACCAGGCGATCTCGGTGCCGTTCGAACCGGGATCGGTTTTCAAGGTTGTCACGCTGGCGGCGGCGCTGGAGACGACGGATCTGACACCGGCGAGCCCGATCGATTGCGGGCCGGGGGTGTTCACCCTGTATCGCCGGCGCATCCGCGACATCCACGCCTATGGCGTGATGCCGATGGCGAAAGTGCTCGCCAAATCGAGCAACATCGGCGCCATCCAGGTGGCTTTGCGCGTGGGCGAGCGGCGCCTCTACGAATACATCCGCCGGTTCGGTTTCGGCGAAAAGACCGGCATCCCGCTGCCGGGAGAATCGCCGGGCGTAGTTCACGAAGTCAGCCGGTGGCGTGCGACCTCGATCGGCTCGGTGGCGATGGGACACGAGCTGAGCGCCACTTCGCTGCAGCTGGCGCTGGCGGTCTCAGCGATCGCCAACGGCGGCATCCTGCCGAAGCCGCGCCTGATCTTGGGGCGCAAGGCGCCGGACGGGTCGTTTCAGAACGAGCCGTTCCAGGCCGGGCGGCGGGTGCTCCGGCCCGAGACGGCCATCTTGATGCGCCGGATGATGGAGGGCGTGGTGCTCGAAGGGACGGGAAAGCAGGCGCGCCTGGCCGGATTCACCGCGGGAGGCAAGACGGGTTCTGCGCAGATCCCGGATCCGATAACGAAACGGTACACCCACCGCTACAACGCCTCGTTCGTCGGTTTCGCCCCGGTGCAGAATCCGGTCCTTGTGGTGGCGGTCACGCTGAACGGAGCCACCCGCTACGGCGGCGTCGTCGCCGCGCCCGTGTTTCAGCGGGTGGCTCACGAGGCGCTGCGGATTCTGGGCGCCGTGCCGGACCTCCCGGTTGAGGAGCTGGTGGCCCGGCCGGCGGCGCCGGAGGAGGATGCGGCGGAGTCCTCCGACGGGGGCGAGGAGAGCGATGCACCAGCGGCGCCGTCCGGAGAGATCTCGCAGACGGACCAGAAAGTGCGGATCGTCTTTACCCGGTAGCTCGGCGGCGATGCGGCCTCAGGGGTGAGGGCGCCGAATTGCCGGAAAGGAAGGGAAGTGACACTCACAGAAGCGCTGGAAGGCGTGGCGCTCCGGTCGCCGGTTCCGGAGGGTCTCGAGCAGGCGCCCGTGGCGGGGCTGGCCTATGACTCGCGGCGCGTCGGGCCGGGATACGTGTTTTTCGCGTTCCAGGGCCAGCGCTTTGACGGCCGCGACTTCGCGCCGGAAGCGATCCGCCGAGGCGCGATCGCCGTCCTCGCCGAGACGCCCAGGCCGGAAGAATTTCCCGGGCCGTGGATCCAGGTCGAACACGGCCGCCGCGCCCTGGCGCTGGCGGCGCGGAATCTGTACGGGGCGGTGCTCGAGCGCGTGGCCGTCAGCGGCATTACCGGCACCAACGGAAAGACGACCACTTCGTATCTGCTCGATTCCATCTTGCGGGCGGCCGGCAAGACGACGGCGCTGATCGGGACCATTCAATATCTGCTCGCCGGCCGCCCGCAGCCGGCCGTGAACACGACGCCGGAGTCGCTCGACCTGTATGAGATCTTCAGCCAACTGGCGCAGTTGGGCGGCACGCATGTGACAATGGAAGTGTCCTCCCACGGCCTGGCGCTGGGGAGAGTCCACGGAGTTCCGTTCCACACGGCGGTTTTCACCAATCTCACGCGCGATCACCTGGACTTTCACGGCACGATGCAGGACTACTTCGAGGCCAAACGCCTTCTGTTTTACGACCGCGCGGCGCCGCCGCCGCACTGGGCGGTGCTCAACCGGGACGACGCGTGGGCGCAGCGGATCGAGCCGGACGAGCAGACCAGGACGCTCTGGTTCGGGCTCGGCGAGGGCGCGGCGCTGCGCGCCGAACGGATCGCCGCGGATTTCGCCGGCGTGCGCTTCGATCTGGTCGGGCCCGGCTGGAGCGTTCCGGTCGAGTCGCCGCTGCTCGGAACGATGAACGTCTACAACATCCTGGCGGCCGCCGGCGCGGCCCTCACCTACGGTGTGCCCGCGGAGACGATCGCCGCGGGCGTGGCCGCCTGCCGCGGCGTGCCGGGACGGTTCGAGCGGGTCGACGAAGGACAGCCGTTCCTGGTCATCGTCGATTACGCCCACACCGATGATGCTTTGCGCAATCTGATTGCGGCCGCCCGCGCGCTGGCGCCCAAGCGGATCATCACGGTGTTCGGCTGCGGCGGGGATCGCGACCGCGCCAAGCGCCCGCTGATGGGCCAGGCCGCCGGCGAGGCCAGCGACTTCGTCGTGCTGACGTCGGACAATCCCCGTTCCGAGGACCCCCTGGACATCATCAACGACGCCCTGGTGGGACTGCGCCGCACTGATGCGCCTCACCGGATCGAGCCGGACCGGGCCGCGGCCATCCGCATCGCGCTCGCCGAGGCTAATCCCGGCGATATCGTGCTGATCGCCGGCAAAGGGCACGAGACATATCAGATCTTCAAAGACCGCACCGTGCCGTTCGACGACCGCGAAGTGGCGCGGGGAATTTTGCGGAGCTTCGGCTACGCGAAGGAGCACGAATGACGCTCGCGCTGGACCAGGTGGCGGCGGCTATCGGCAGCCCGGCGCGGCCGCCGAAGGCCGCCGTCTCCGGCTGGAGCGTGGATTCGCGAACTCTGGCGCCCGGCGACGTGTTTTTCGCCTTGCGCGGGCCGCACCACGATGGGCACGCCTTCGTCGGCGAGGCATTCGCCAAAGGCGCTGCGGCCGCCGTCGTCGATCGGCCGGTGGAGGCTTCCGGGCCTCTGCTGCCCGTGCCCAGCACCTATCGCGCGCTCAAGGATCTGGCCGCGTGGGCGAGGAGGCAATGGCCGGGCACGGTGGTGGCGGTGACGGGAAGCGCCGGCAAGACGACCACCAAAGAGGCGATCGCGCATCTGCTCGCCGGCCGCTTCGCCGTGGGAAAGAGCGCGGGCAACTATAACAACCACGTCGGCGTGCCGCTCTCGCTGCTGCGGCTGCCGGACGGCTGCCAGGTGGCGGTGCTCGAGCTGGCGATGAACCATGCGGGCGAGATCGCGGAGCTGGCGGCGATCGCGCGGCCGCAGATCGGCGTGGTGACCATGGTCGGGCATGCGCATGTCCAATTCTTCGGCTCGATCGAGGAGGTGGCGCGCGCCAAGCGCGAGCTGATCGAAGCGCTGCCGCCCGACGGGGCGGCCGTGCTGAATGCGGACGATGCGCGCGTGGCTCGTTTCCGCGACGTGCATCCGGGACGTGTGATCACCTTCGGCTTTTCCGAAGCGGCCGACGTGCGGGCGGCCGCTTACGAGCGGACGCCGTCGGGTGCGCGTTTTCAGCTCGCCGGCGGCGGCTGGTTCGAAACGCGCCTCGAGGGCCGTCACGGCGTGCGGAACCTGCTGGCCGCGCTCGCCGTAGCGCGCCTGTTCGGCCTCCAGCCGGAGGAACTGGTTCCGGCGGTCGCCGCCTTCGAGCCGCCGGCGATGCGAGGGCGGCGCCTCGCCTGGCGCGGGATCACGATACTTGACGACTCCTACAACGCCAATCCCGAGGCCGTCTGTGCGATGTTCGAGACGCTGCGCGAAATGCCGGGCCGCCGCCGGATCGCGGTGCTCGGCGAAATGCTCGAGCTCGGCCCCCACAGCGAAGCGCTGCACCGGCAGGTAGGGCGGCAGGCGGCCGCGTCGGCCGACGTGCTGATCGGAGTGCGCGGAGACGCGCGGTTTCTGGTCGACGCCGCCGTCGAAGCGGGCCTGGCGACCGAAGCGGCATACTTTTTCGAAGAGCCGGAACAAGCCGGGGAGCAGTTGCGGCGCCTAGCGCGCGAGGGCGACGTGGTGCTGTTCAAAGCCTCGCGCGGCACGCGGATCGAGCGGGCGCTCGAAGCCTTCATGAGGTAGCGGGGATGTTCTACTGGCTCTTTTACCAGGTTCTGTATCACTACTACAGCCCGTTACGGCTGTTCGGCTACGTGACGTTCCGGACGGCGCTGGCCAGCCTCACCGCGCTGGCGATCTCGATCGTGTTCGGGCCCTGGGTGATCGCCTGGCTGCGCCGGCTGCAGATCGGCCAGCCGATCCGCGAAGACGGCGTGCAGGCCCACCTGGCCAAGCGCGAAAGCGGGCACGCCGACGATGGGCGGCGTGCTCATCATTCTCTCGGTGGTGGTTCCGACGCTGCTGTTCACCAATCTGGCGAATCCGCAGGTCTGGGTGGCGCTATTCGGAATGCTCGCGTTCGGCGCCATCGGCTTCTGCGACGACTGGCTGAAGGTGAAGCGCAAGCAGAACCTGGGATTGACCGGCCGGCAGAAGCTGTCGCTGCAAGTGCTGGCGTCGTTGCTCGTCGGCGCGCTGCTGCTCGTACTGCACTCGCAAGGCCGTTACAGCACGGCGATGAACTTTCCATTCTTCAAGGATTTCAAACCGGACCTGTTGATCGACCGCTGGCTGGACCACCCGTACGCCTACCCGCTGGCGTTCCTGTTCTTCTTTGTGTTCCTGACCCTGGTGCTGGTCGGTTCGGCCAACGCCGTCAATCTCACCGACGGCCTGGACGGCCTGGCGATCGGGCTGATGATCATCGCCGCCGGCGCAATGACCGTGTTGACTTACACCAGCGGCCACGCGGTGTGGGCCAGCTACTTGAACCTGGTGCGCATGGCGGATGCGGCCGAGCTGACGATCTTCTGCGGC
>JBBIMZ010000245.1:0-534 GCA_037444135.1 Solibacteraceae bacterium | reverse complement strand
AGGGTCAAGCGTAACTGGTCGCCATTTGTTTTACGATCGTGCCTGCCTCGCTCGGTTTTCTCTGGTACAACGCGCATCCGGCGGAGGTGTTCATGGGCGACGTCGGCTCGCTCGCCCTGGGCGGCGCGATGGGCGTCGTGGCCGTGCTGATCAAGCAGGAGATCCTGCTGTTTTTCATCGGCGGCGTCTTTGTCGTCGAAGCGCTGTCGGTCATCCTGCAGGTGGCGAGCTTTAAGCTGCGCGGCAAACGGATCTTCAAGATGGCGCCTTTGCACCATCACTTCGAACAGCTCGGCTGGCCGGAGTCGAAGATCATCACGCGGTTCTGGATCGCGGGCTTGGTGATGGCGCTGTTTGCGCTGACGACTTTGAAGTTGAGGTGAGCCGCATGGAGCTCGAAGGCGCACGCGTGCTGGTGGTCGGCCTGGGCCAGTCCGGGCTGGCGGCGGTCGAGCTGCTGCGCGCCCTAAGGGCGCTCGTCGAAGCCACCGACATCCGGCCGCTGGAGGAGATTCCGCAGGCCGCTTCGCGCCT
>JBBIMZ010000244.1:0-5984 GCA_037444135.1 Solibacteraceae bacterium | reverse complement strand
GAAGGCGCGGTCCTGCTCGAGCAGGCGGTTGAAGAGGCTGCTCTTGCCGACGTTCGGTTTTCCTACAATTGTAAGACTGAGGCCGGAGTGGACCAGGCGACCGTAGTCGAAGCTCTCGGCCAAGCGCGCCACCGCCGCGCGGATGGGACGAAGGCGCGCCAGGATCTCCTCGGTCGAGGCGACGGGAACGTCATCTTCGGCAAAGTCGATGCCCGCCTCGAGCAAGGCGATCAACTCGAGCAACTGCTCTTTGATGGGAGCCAGGCGGCGGCTGACCGAGCCGGCCGCCTGCTGGGCCGCGATGCGCGCCTGATAGAGCGTCGTCGCCTCGATCAGATCGCGGACCGCTTCGGCCTGAGGCAGGTCGATTCGTCCGTTCAAGAAGGCGCGGAGGGTAAATTCTCCCGGCTCGGCAGGACGCGCGCCGGCGGCGCAGGCCCGCTCGAGACAATACCGCAGCACGAGCGGCGAGCCGTGGCAGGAGATCTCGACGACGTCTTCGGCGGTGTATGAGCGGGGCCGCTCGAAAAAGGTGACGATGACCTGGTCGAGCGTGTGCCCGGCGGGGTCGGGCAGCTCGGCCATCCGGCAATGCCAGCTCCGCCAGCGGGTTCCCCGAGGGAACCGCAGGATCGCTTCGGCGACCGCCCGCGCCTGGGGACCGGACAGGCGGACGATGCCCAGCCCGCTGCGCCCGGGCGCCGTCGAGATGGCGGCGATGGTATCTTCTAGGCGCATCATCCGGAATCGAGTATTGCCGCCGGGCCGGCGATTTCGCAACCAAATTTCCCGCGCCAACGCATCCGGCTCCTCAAGGCGTGACGGGCAAGTTGACGGGCTCGCTCCGGGCCTCGCCGGCCTGCACCTGGAGACGCACCGTCCCGGCAAGGCCCGCGGGCACCTCGACGTCGATCTGATTCAGCCCGGCAAAGCCGATGGCGGCCCCGGCGTAGAGCGGCACGACCGGCTGTTGATTGAAACGGACGAGCACCGGCGCCGCCGCCGGAACGGGTCTCGCAGCCGGTTCTCCGTCCGAGACCGGCCCGGCGAGCGCTCCCAAACCTGTTAACCAGAGAGAAAGGATATCCCCTGGGCGGGCGGGGTCGGCTGACGTGACCAGGCGCCCCGTGCCGGCGTGGGTAATGGCGGCGGCCCCCCCGGCCGCAAAGATCGCCGGGGCCGCCGGCGCGACACGAAGCGGTTGGTCCGGACTGGCGAAACCGGCCCGGCGGATCACCAGGGCAGTCTCCGCAGGGGCGTCGTAAGGTACCTGGAAGTTAATCTGCTCCGGCGAAGCGTACCCCAACGGGACCGGCCTGCCGCCGAGCAGAACTTCCACGGCCGCCAGGCTTGCCGGGAGCAAGCCGCCGTAGCTGCGGGCCGTCACCGCCGACAGCTTCGAGCCGAAGACCGTCGCCAGGCCGCCGCGGGCCAGGAGTGGCCCGAAACGGGCGGCGTCGGTGACGGCCAGGACCTGAGGCGGCTCCTCGTCGACTTCAACGCAACCCAGGTCGGGCGCGGCGTCTCGAGGCCTGCCCAGGATGTCATCTCCGGGCGCTTGGGCAGGGTCGGCGCGGCCGATCGCCGCACTGCCCGGACGCGGAGCTCCATAGAGCATCACCAGGCGTTCGAACTCCTCGCGGATGGTTAGATTGCCGGAGCGGAACCGCTCTCCCGTCCAGCGCGGCAGAATCAGCCCGTCTTGAAGCGGCAGTCTTGGGTCACCCGTAACGGCGCGTGCATCGCCGGCGGGGTTCAGGACGTCGCCGTCACCGGGCAGGGGCCGGCCGCCGTTCCAATAAAGGTTGTTGTCGAGCCGGGCGTCGCTGGTCTCCGAGCGGTCGCCATCGGAGAAATCCTCCATTGTCCCCGTAGGGTCGGCCCAGAGGTTGCCGAAAAACCAGATTCGCTCGTTCACGGGATTTTGCCCCTCGCGATTCAGTCTCATGGCGAAGGCGTTGGCGGGCAGGGCGCCGACCACCGAATTGTGACGGAAGATCACGTCTCGGGCGCCCTTGACTCCGAAGGCCGCCCGCATCGGTTTGGGCGAGTTCCCCAGCATCAGGTTGTTCTCGATCAGCACGTCTTCGGCTTCGAAAAACGGCTGGCCGTCTTCGCCGACGAGAACGAAGTAACTACCGGGCGATCCTTCCCAGCTCAGAAACACATTGCGTTGCACGCGAATCCGGCGATTCTCCGGCAGCCCGGCCGAGTTCTTGATGACGATGAAGCTGCCGGTGTCGCCGGCATCGACGCGGCCGCTGCCGGTGAAATCGTTCAAGAAGATGTTGTCGCGGATGGTCACGTCGGTGACGCCGTTGACGTCGATGTGCTCATCGTGGCCCTGTTGGTTGAACAGCAGGTTGCCCTCGATCAGAACCCGCCGGGCGAAGTTGTTGACCTTCACCAGATCGTTATTGAAGCTGTCGTGGATGATGTTGTCGCGCAGCACGATGTCTTCGGCGGGGAGGCCGGCGGATTGCTGGATCTGCACCACGACGGCGGCGCGGGCTTCCGGGCCGGGCCGAGTGATCTCAAATCCGGCGAGCTCGAAATTGGCCGCTCCGAAGACCGCCACGACGCGCTCGTCCGGTGCGCCGTTTTCAAGACGCGCCCGGTAGAGATGCTCGGCGCGAAAGACGGCGCGGCGGCTGAAGCGGCGGCTCAGGCGGACACGGCCCCGATAGACTCCGTCGCGAACCAGGACGGTGCTGCCGTCGTCAGGGATGCTCGCCGCCGCGTGGGACAGCGACGCCCAGGGCCTGGCGGCCGAGCCGTCGCCTGCGACGTCGCTGCCTTCCGGCGCGACATAATAGACTCCGCCCGCAGAACAGATCGCTCCGGCCAGCACCAGAGTCATCACTCGCCGAGGGAAAGCCATCCCGGCCTCAACCCAAGCCCACCGCGCTCATCCGCCGATCGCGTACATCGGACGAGGTGGCGGCACGAACCGGCTGGAGTTGATCTCGTGGCCCAGCCACTTGCTCCGGACCGTGTCGCGAATCGTCGCTGCGATCGCTTCGTCGGAGGCGCCGCTGCGCAGCAATCCTTTGACGTCGGTCTCCTCGAGGGCGAACAGGCAGTAGCGGAGCTTGCCGTCGGCCGTCAGGCGGATGCGGTTGCATTGCAAACAGAACGGGCGGCTGACCGAGCCGATGAAGCCGACCGAGCCGACGCCGTCTGCGAAGCGGTATTCGGCGGCCGGCGCCCGCGCGTCCCCGTCCGGCACGGGAACCAGCGGGCCGAACTCCTCGGCCAGGATCTCCAGGATGTCGGCGGCGAGCAGCACCCGGTCGCGGTCCCAGAGTCCTTGGGCGTCCAGGGGCATGAACTCGATGTAGCGGACCTCGAGGTCATACTGGCGCCCGAAGCGCGCCAGCGGGACGATGTCGGGCTCGGAGAGATTCTTGACGGCGACGGCGTTGATCTTGATGGGACGATAGCCGAGCCGGCGGCAGGCGTGGATGCCTTCGAGCACGCGGTCCAGCTCGTCGCGGCGGGTGATCTCGACGAAACGCCGCCGGTCGAGCGTGTCCAGGTGAATGTTGATCCGGCGCAGACCGGCCTCGTAAAGGGGGGCGGCCAGTTCGCCGAGGAGCACGCCGTTGGTGGTCAACGACAGGTCTCGAATTCCCTCGATGCGCGCCAGTTTGCGCACGAGCACCGGGAGGTCCGTGCGGAGCAAGGGTTCGCCGCCTGTGAGGCGCAGCTTGCGCACGCCCAGGCCGACGGCGATCCGCACGAACCGTTCGATCTCCTCGAAGGTCAGGATCTCGGCGCGCGGCACGAACTCGACCGGATGCTCCGGCATGCAGAAAAAGCAGCGGATGTTGCAGCGGTCGGTGACGCTGATGCGCAGGTTGTCGTGCAGGCGTCCGAACGTATCGACGAGGCCGGCGGGAGCGGGCATCAGGACCTCGGCCTAGCGCACGGCCAGCATCCGTTCGAGCGGCACGCGGGCGCGCGCGATCAACTCCGGCGCCAGCTCGACGCGCGGCTCGAGGTTCAACAGGCAGTCCCGCAGCTTCTCGAGCGTATTGCGTTTCATGTAAGGACATTCGCTGCAGTTGCACTGCTCGTTGGCGACGAAGTGGAAACGCTTGTGAGGCGCGAGGCGTTCGAGCGAATAAAGGACGCCGCTTTCGGTGACGACGATGAACTCCTCAGCCGGGTGCGTGACGCACCAGTTGATGATGGCCGAGGTCGATCCGATGAAATCCGCCATCGCCAGTGTCTCCTTGGGACACTCCGGATGGGCGGCCACGAGCGCCTCGGGGTGTTGCGCTTTGACGGCGGCGAGGCGGCGCGCCGAGAAGGTCGCATGGACCACGCAGGCGCCCTGCCAGACGCGGATGTTTTCCCGGCCCGTTTTCCGCTTGACGTAGTTGCCCAGATTGATGTCAGGCACGAACAGGATGGTCTTCTCGGGCGGGATCGAATTGACGACGTCGACGGCGTTGCGCGACGTGCACAGGATGTCGCTTTCGGCCTTCACCTCCACGGACGTGTTGATGTAGCTGACGATCACATGGTCCGGATAGCGGCGCTTGTAAGCCCGGAGCTGTTCGACGGGGCAGGCGTCCACCAGACTACAGCCGGCCTCACGGTCAGGAACCACGACGATCCGTTCCGGGTTGAGCACTTTGGCCGTTTCCGCCATGAACCAGACGCCGCAAAAGGCGATGACGTCGCCGTCGAAGTCGCGCGCTTTGCGCGCCAGTTCCAGGCTGTCGCCGACGGCGTCAGCCAGCTCCTGAATCTCCGGTTCCTGGTAGTGATGGGCCAGCAGGATGGCGCGCCGCTGCTTCTTGAGATCGAGGATCTCGTCGGCAATGGTGGCGGTGGCCGGCATACGGGCGGTTTAGCTTCATTGTATCAACAACGCCCGCCGGCCTCCGGCGTCCGCCTCAGATGCCGTCGCCCCGCGGCGAGCGTGGCATCCGCGGCCGGCCCTCCGGCGGCCGCGGCGCTCCCGGGCCCATGCCGAACGGACGCCAGCGCGAGCGCCTCTGCTGGAGGTCCTTCCACTGTTCGGGCGTGAGCACCAGACGCACGTTGAGGCTCAACTCGGTGAAAGCTCGCGTCAGCTCGCTGCGCGCCGCCACCAGCCGGTCGATCGCCTGCTGGGCCTTGCCCTGGTCGATGACCGGCTCGTTGAACAGGTCCTCGAGTTCGGCCTCAGCCTTTTCGGCGGCGGCGCGCTTGTCGATGAGTTGATTGCGGCTCTGGCGAACGATCTCCCGGATCTTCTGGCGCTGCTCTTCCGAAAGGTTGAGTTCCTTGGCGAGCGGGCTTTCCCACCACGGGAAGTAGGCCCGCGGGGGCTGGGCCAGCGCCGGGGCCAGGAAGACGACCAGGACAAGCAGACGTTTCATCGCTGCTCCTCGAACAGGCCGTAGATCGGCGCCGCCGCCCGCGGCTCCGGGCTCTCGACCAGCGAATAGATTTCCGTGAAGAACTGCGAATCGTTGGCCGCCCGTGTCGGCTGAGGCTCGGGCGACGGCGCCGAAAGCACCAGCCCGAGCACGATCACGGCCAGAGTGGCCAGGGCGGCGGCGGGCCGGATCGCCCAGCCGGGGGTTGTGGCGCGCTCGAGCCGGGCGTAGATCGTCCGGCGCTGGCCGGCCAGCCACGCCTCAGGCAAGTCGGGAACGGCCTGGAGGATCTGCCGGCGCCGCTCTAGAAGGCTTTCCCAGCGCCGGCGGCACGCCTCGCAGGCGGACGCAGCCGGCTCCTCGCCGAGCCCGTACAGGCGTTCGATCAACTCCTCGTCGCTCAGATGGCGATGCATAGGTTCTTCCCTCAAACTTCAATGGCCTGCGGGGGCGCGTTGCACCCCGTACAGGTCCTTCAATAAGCCGCGCAGTTTACTCACTGCGCGCGCCATGTGCGCTTTGACCGTGCCGACGTCCAGATGCAGGATCTCGGCGATCTCCTCCAGGCGCCGGTCCTCGTAATGCCTCAGCAGAAAGACCGCCCGCTGC
>JBBIMZ010000243.1:0-5990 GCA_037444135.1 Solibacteraceae bacterium | reverse complement strand
GCCGACAGGGTGTTGATCGGGCTCGGGTGAGCGGCCTCGTAGGCACGGATAGCGTCTTCGTGCTGGAGGATGTAGCCGAGTTCGTCCACGCCTTCAAGCAGGCAATGTTTGGCGAAGGCGTCGATCGGGAATTCGATTTGGCGGCCGTCCGGCAGGAGGAGCCGCTGGCTTGCCAGATCCACCGTGACGGCGTAGTTCTCGTCCCGCTCGACGGCGGCCAGCAAGGCCGCGTGCGTCTCCGGGGGGACGACGATCGGCAGGAGCGCGTTCTTGAGCGCGTTCTGCCGGAAGATGTCGGCAAACGATGTGCTGATGACGGCGCGGAAGCCGAACTGCGCGAGCGCCCAGGGGGCGTGTTCGCGCGAGGACCCGCAACCGAAGTTATCGCCCGCCAGCAGGATCTGGGCGCCCTGCGCGCGCGGCTGGTTCAGGATGAAATCGGGCCGCGGATTGCCCTCGGCATCGTAGCGCCAGTCATGGAACAAGTGCCGGTCGAGCCCCTCCTTGCTGATCGTCTTCAGGAAGCGAGCGGGGATGATCTGGTCCGTGTCGATGTTGTCGATGGGAAGCGGCGCCAGGCGGCCGGTGAAGGCGGTGAATCGAGTCACAGCAGTGTCCTCACGTCGGTTACGCGCCCCGTGACGGCCGAGGCCGCAGCCGTCAGCGGGCTGGCCAGCAGCGTCCGGCCGCCCTTACCCTGGCGGCCTTCGAAGTTCCGGTTGCTGGTGGAGACCGAATACTGGCCGGGCTGGAGCTGATCGCCGTTCATGGCGATGCACATCGAACAACCCGCCTCGCGCCACTCGGCCCCAGCCTCTCGAAAGATGCGGTCCAAGCCTTCGGCTTCGGCCTGGCGCTTGATGGTCTGCGAACCGGGCACCACCAGCATGCGCACCTCGGGCGCCACCTTGCGTCCCCGGAGCAGACGCGCCGCGGCGCGCAGGTCGGTCAGGCGCGAGTTGGTGCAACTGCCGATGAAAACTACGTCCACTTTGTGGCCCAGCAGCGGCTTGCCCGGCTCGAGCCCCATGTAGCGAAGGGCCTTGGCGAGCGTCTCGCGTTCGACAGGATCGCTGACGGCGGCCGGATCCGGAACCGGCTTTGAGATGGGAATTCCCATGCCCGGGTTGGTGCCGAAGGTGATCATGGGTTCGAGTTCGCTCGCGTCGATGTAGATCTCTTTGTCGTAGAGCGCGCCTTCATCGGTTGGAAGCGTACGCCACCGCTCGAGCGCGGCCTCCCAGGCGGCGCCTTTGGGGGCGAACGGCCGCCCGCAGAGGTACTGGTATGTAGTGTCGTCGGGCGCCACCATGCCGGCGCGGGCGCCTCCTTCGATGGACATGTTGCAGATGGTCATGCGCTCTTCCATGGACAGGGCGCGGATGGCGGCTCCGCAGTACTCGAACACGCAGCCGGTTCCGCCGCCGACGCCGATCCGGGCGATCAGGGCCAGGATGACGTCTTTGGCGGTGACGCCGGGGCGGAGCGAGCCGTCCACCTGCACTTTGAAGGTCTTCGAGGGCCGCTGGAGCAGGCACTGCGTCGCCAGCACGTGCTCGACTTCGCTTGTGCCGATGCCGAAGGCCAGCGCTCCGAAAGCCCCGTGCGTGGCCGTGTGGCTGTCGCCGCAGACGACGGTCATGCCCGGCTGGGTGAGGCCGTTTTCCGGGCCGATGACATGGACGATGCCCTGGCGGTCGCTCTGGAAGCCGAAGCAGGGAATGCCGAACTCCTTGCAGTTAGCTTCCAGTTGCTCAACCTGCGCCCGGGCGATCGGGTCATAGATCGGCAGCGAGCGTGGGGTGGTGGGCGTCGAATGGTCGGTGGTGGCCAGCGTCAGGTCCGGTCGCCGGACTTTCAGGCCTCGGGCGCGCATGCCGGAAAAGGCCTGCGGCGAGGTCACCTCGTGAACCAGGTGCAGGTCGATGTAAAGCAAGGTGGGCGCGCCGGGTTCCTCGTAGACGACGTGGGCGTCCCAGACCTTCTCGATGATGGTGCGAGGCTTGGTCATAGCAGCGAGTCGACGGCCTGGCAGACGGCTCGGCCGACCTCCGAAGTCGTCGCGGGCGGGCCGGGCGGTTTCAAGTCCGGCGTCAGGCGGCCGGAGTCGAGGACGGCTTCGATGGCCCGGTCGATGGCGGCGGCTTCCTCCTTGAGCCCAAAGCTGTAGTCGAGCATGGCGGCGACCGAGCCGATGGCGGCCAGCGGGTTGGCCTTTCCCTGCCCGGCAATGTCGGGAGCCGATCCATGCACCGGCTCGTAGAGCCCGACCCAGGCGCCCGAGGGCCGGCGGCCGCCGAGGGAGGCCGACGGCAGCATCCCGATCGAACCGGCCAAAACCGCCCCCTCGTCGCTCAGGATGTCGCCGAACAGATTGGCCGTCACCAGCACGTCGAAGCGCCGCGGATTGAGAACCAGTTGCATGGCGCAGTTGTCCACCAGGAGGTGCTCGAGCGCCACGTCCGGGTATTCCCGGGCCAGCTCGCTCACTACGCGCCGCCACAGTTGCGACACCTCGAGCACGTTGCATTTGTCGACGCTGGTGAGCTTGCGGCGCCGGTTCCGCGCCAGCTGGAAAGCGACGCGCGCCACGCGCTCGATCTCGCCGCGGGTGTAAACTTCCGTGTTCACCGCACGCTCGTCGGGCCCGCCGCCGAAGATTCCGCGCGGCGTGCCGTAGTAGATGCCGCCGGTCAGCTCCCGGACGATGATCATGTCGGCGCCCTCGATGATTTCGTTCTTGAGCGGCGAGGAGTCGAGCAGAGCTTTGTAGGCCTTGACCGGCCGGAGGTTGGCAAACACGCCCAGCGTCTTGCGGAGGCCGAGGAGGCCCTTCTCGGGGCGGCGCTCCGGGGGCGCAGCATCGAATTCGGGCAACCCGACCGCGCCGAGCAACGTCGCATCCGAGACCAGGGCCAGCTCGGCGGTCTCGGCGGGAAACGGCGCGCCGGTTCGATGAATCGCCGCGGCGCCGAGCAACCCTTCCCGGAGCTCGAGCGTATGGCCCCGGCGGGAGACGACGTGGCGCAGGACGCGCACGGCCTCCTCAATAACTTCCGGACCGATGCCGTCGCCGGGCAGAACGAGGATTCTCAGGTGCATGCGGTTTTCTTCTCGCAAAAAGGAAGGCGATGGGCCGGCTCAAACTAATCCCCGGCTACCGGAAGCTTGCCGGCCACCTCTCGAACGATCTCCAGGATCTCTTCGTTGCGGACGCCCTTTTTGCGGTCGGCCAGCGCAATGAAGCGCTGGTAGACCTGTTCGAGCTCTTCGCGGGTGAGCTGAAAGCCGAGATCGAGGCAGCGCTGGTTGAGCGCATGGCGGCCGCTATGTTTGCCGAGCACCAGGCGGCTCTCAGGCACGCCGACCGTCTTCGGGTCCATGATCTCGTACGTGGTGCGCTCCTTCAAATAGCCGTCCTGGTGGATGCCGGCCTCATGAGCGAAGGCGTTCTCCCCTACAATGGCTTTGTTCGGCTGCGGGCCGAAGCTGATGAGCTCCGTCAGCAGCTTACTGGCGGGAAAGAGCTGCTCGGTCACGATGCCGGTTTCAAAGGGGAGCAGATCGTGGCGCACGCGCATGGCCATCACCACTTCTTCCAGCGAGCAGTTGCCTGCGCGCTCTCCGATGCCGTTGATGGTGCACTCGATCTGCCGCGCACCGGCTTCAACCGCGGCCAGCGAGTTGGCCACCGCCAAGCCGAGGTCGTCATGGCAGTGGACGCTCACGATCGCCCGGTCGCCGAAGGACTTCACCATCCGGCCGATCAACGCGGCGTGCTCGCTGGGAATCGAATAGCCGACCGTGTCCGGCAGATTGATCGTTCCCGCGCCTGCCTCGACGGCCGCTAGCGACACCTGCTCCAGGTAGTCAGGATCGGTCCGCGTGGCGTCCTCGGCCGAAAACTCGACGTCGTCGGCGTAACGCCGCGCCAGCTCGACCGCCGCGGCGGCTTCTTCCAGGACCTGCTGGCGCGACTTGCGCAGCTTGTACTTCAGATGGATGTCACTGGTGGCGATGAAGGTGTGGATGCGGGGCTGCCTGCAAGGCTCCAGCGAGCGCGCCGCTCGTTCGATGTCCAGCCGGCAGGCGCGAGCCAGCGCCGCTACGCGCGTCTCGGGGAACTCCCGCGAAATCCGCGCCACGGCCTCAAAGTCGCCCTCGGAGGCGATGGGGAACCCGGCCTCGAGGATATCGACGCCGAGCTCCACCAGTTTGGCCGCCATTCGCAGCTTCTCGGTGACCGTCATACTGCACCCGGGCGACTGTTCGCCGTCCCGGAGGGTCGTGTCAAAAATAAATACCCGATTGTTCATCCGATACCCGTGCGGATGGCGTCCGCCATCGCCAATGTGGTTTGTGCCCCGGGCCGGCCTGTTGCTCCGAGACCACGGGGCACATTCTCAATTCTGAGGCAGAGGCTGCGATTTGTCAAATTTATAATTTTGGAGGCTTTCATTTGAGTTAATGATGATATAAAAATTTCTTATCGCAATCCCCGCTGGCATCAACGCGGCTCGGCGTCGAGGCGGACCAGATTCACGCTCAACGGCGGAGCTTCGAAAACCGGCGCCAGCACTGCGCGCTCTTCGATATCGACGGCGCGGGGCTTCCCCGGGGAGTTGTGGGCCCAGCGGTGTGCGCCGGTGATCACCCAATGCCGGCCCCGACCGGTCCAGGCGGCGCCCTGAACTTGGAGCCGGATCTGGAGCCGTTCGGTGGTGGGATTGACGGCGCCGACGGTAATCTGGCGGCGGTCCTCGGACCAAGCGGCGGCCACGTCGAGCCGCCCGTCGCCGGAGGAGGCTTCGACGGGCGTAGCGCCGAAGTGCCGGCGGTAGAGCTTGAGGACGAGACCGGTCGTTTCGAATTCGGCGGCGGTCTTGGTCGTCTTGATCGCTCCGATGACATTGACGGTCTGAGCGTAGTTGGCCATGTAATAGATGTCGCTGTTGCGGAAGAACTCGTGCAAGCCGGCGGCGATGCCGAGCGCGTCCTGAAGGAAGTAACGGACGCCGAGTTCGCCGAACTCATTGGGGCCGTACCAGTAGTTCCACTCATCCATCGCGATCCGGATGTCCTTGCCCTGGAGGGAGGCGAGCTCACGGCGGTAGCCGCGATGGGCGTCGGCGACCTGGCGGATGCGCTCCGGGATCTGGCGCACGTGCTCGATCAGGTCGTCTTTCTGCTGCCAGTAGAGGTGCTCGCTGAGCAGGGACATGTGATCGGCGCAGCTGAGCAGCATCTGGCGGCTCCACTGGCCGACCTGGCCGACGGCGATGGGACGGATGGTCGGGTCGACGGCCCTCATGGCCTCGACGACGCGGTTGTGCTTCTTGACGTACTCGGCGAGCGGCATGTGACCCAGCTGCCAGGCGCCGTACATCTCGTTGCCTACAGCCCAGAACTTGACGCCGAAAGGCTCCGGATGGCCGTTTTGAGCGCGAAGCTTTCCCATCGGGGAGCCGGCGGGCCCGTTGACGTATTCGAGTTCCTGCGCCGCTTCCTCGACGGTGCCGAGCCCGGTGTTGACGGCGATGAACGGCTCGGCGCCGATGAGCCGGCAGAGCTCGAGATACTCGTGGAGGCCCACGTCGTTATGCTCGATTCCTTTCCAGGCCGGATTCTTGCGCGGCGGGCGGCGGTCCGGATCGCCGATCCCGTCGCGCCAGTTGTAGCCGCTCACGAAGTTGCCGCCGGGCCAGCGGTAGACGGGCGCGTCGAGCTGTTTGAGCAGCGCCAGGGTGTCGGCCCGCCAGCCGCGGATGTTGTCGGCCGGCATCAGGGAGACGGCGCCCACTAGAACGTGTCCGCTTCCCCGGCCGAGGATTTCCAGGCGGCCGTTGTCGGTCGAGCCTCCGGCTTCGAAGCGGAACGGCACTTTCGTAAACTCCCGCGAGAGCTGGCGGATGGTGAAGATCTGGCGGTCGCCGGCGCCGGGGCCCCAGACGAGGCTGACCTCGACCGGCGCGGCTGCGGGGTCGCCGGCG
>JBBIMZ010000242.1:0-6038 GCA_037444135.1 Solibacteraceae bacterium | reverse complement strand
GTTGAACTGCTGGACCCAGGCGGGCAGCTCCTTGAAGTAATAGCTGCTGGAGACGACGCTGCCCGTCCTGGCGTCGTACCAATAGGCGCCGTCCGCCGACCGCCCGGCCGGCAGGATGGCGGAACGGTCTTTGAGCGCCACGCCGATCACCCTGGCGCGGCGGTCCGCCCTTTTGAGTTCGTCGCCGAGCCCTTCGGCCAGAAGCTTGCGCGGGGAGGCTCCCGCGCCGCCGGAAGCGCCCAGCAGGCCGGCCTCATCGTCGGAGACGCTGGTCACCTGCTTTCTCAAGCTGCGGTCGAACCATTCGTTGCCGACGATCCCGCTCGCCGCCGGGGGCGCTCCGGTGAGCACCACCGAGTGGCCGATCGCGGTCACCGTCGGAGCATGCTCAAGGTAGGCATTCGTATAGACGGCGCCTTCCCGCAACAAGCGGGCCAGTCCGGCCCGGTACGGGCCGAAGCGCTCCAGATAATCGTACCGGAATTGGTCGATTGTGATGGCGACGACCAGCTTGGGGCGGCCGGCCGCAGCCCCGGACAGGGCGGCCGCCAGCGCCAGCGCGACCGTGAGCGTGCGCAAGACCGGCATGGCCCAAGCCTCACACAGTCCGGACCCAGGAGCGGCTGCGGTGGCTTTCCATGATCTTCTCGAGCAACTCCATGCCCCAGACCCCGTCTTCGAAAGTCGGGAAGTCGATCGGCGCGGACGGATCCGCCACGCGGCGGTAGAAGCGCTTGTAGACCTGCTTGTGCGTGTCGTCATAGCCCTCGCTGTGGCCTCCGGGCAGATCGGCGAAGGCGGCCGCCGGAGCGGCCAGCAGCGCCGGGTCCTTCACGATGAGCTGGTTGGGATCGTTGCGGTGCCCGATCCAGAGCTGGTCGGGCATCTCCTGGTTCCACATGACGCCGGAGCGGGTTCCGTAGATTTCGATCTGGAACCGGTTCTTGTTGCCGACCGCCATCTGGCTGACCGTGTAGGCGCCCCGGGCGCGTTCGCCCAAGTGCAGCAGCACGGCGCCGTAGTCTTCGGTCGGGATTTCCACTTCGTCATACTCGTCGGGCCGAAGCGTCTTGCCGGCGAAGGTTTCGATGGCGACTTTGGGCCGCTTGCGCTTCTTGTGAAAGGTTTCCATGTCGGCGCACAGCGCGGTGATCTTCAACCCCGTCAGATGCTGGATCAAATCCATCCAGTGCGAGCCGATGTCGGCCAGGACGCGCATGGGACCACTATCCTTGACGTCCAGCCGCCAGTTGTAGTCGGTGTCGTAAAGCAGCCAGTCCTGAACGTAGGTGCCCTGCACCATCAGGATTTCCCCGAGGTCGCCGCGAGCGATCATCTGGCGAACGTGCTGCAGTACGGGATAGTAGCGCAGGTTGTGGTTGACGCAGTGAACGACGCCCGTCTGGCGCGCCACTTCGAGCATCTGGCGGGCTTCGGCGGCGCTCATGGCCAGGGGTTTTTCGCACAGCACGTGTTTGCCGGCCTGCATGGCGGCGATCGACACCGGCGCGTGGAGCGCGTTCGGCGTGCAGACGTGGACGGCCTCGATCTGCGGATCGGCGATGAGCTCGCGGTAGTCCTCAGTGACGCGTTCGATGCTCATTAACCGGCCGAAGCGCTCCGCCTCCTCGCGTGAGACGGCGGCGGCGGCCACGACTTCAACATTGCCCAAGCGCCGGATGCCTTCCGTATGGACTTTGCCCATGAAGCCGGCGCCGATGACTGCGGTCTTGATCTTGCGCATCTGTCTCCTCGCTCTCCTGGAACGTGAATTCCTCTCCACACTCTATCGCAAGCCTGCCGGCAGGGGCAGGCGGCGCCTCAAGCCAAGCAGGCTCGGTTTGGAAGAGGAAATCGGACCCGGACGGGCGGCGTCCGGCGGCGCGAAGGGCCGCTTGCCGTCAGCGCGCCGGTTGAACCGACGCGGCCGGTTTGGCGGCTGCGGGCTTGGCCGCCGAGTTGGATCCGCCGCCCGTGGCGGCGGCCGCTTTGGCAGCCTCGGCGTCGTACAACTTGATGATGTCCTGCGTGATGTCGATGCTGTTGGCGGCGTACAAAACCGGACTCTGGGGATTGCTCACGTCGAGGATCAGCGAGTAGCCGTTGTCGTTGGAGTACTTGCTGATGACCGCCATCATCCGCTGGCCGAGCGTCTGGAGAACCTTCTCCTGCTCGCGTTGGAACTCCTCCTGAGCGTCTTCCTGCGCCCGGTTGAGATCGCGCGTCTTTTGATCGATATCGCGCGCCAGCTGGCGCCGGCGTTCCTCGCCCATCGTGTTGCTGCCCTTGCTCAGCTCGGCCTGAAGGGCGGCGATCTCGTCGCGCATGCTCTCCAGTTTCTTGCTGGTGGGCTCGAACTTGGCCTGGAGCTCGGCGACGGCTTTCTTGCCGTCTTCGGTGCTCACCAGGGCCTGCTGGATGTGGATGATCCCCACCTTGGAAGGCGCCGCCTGGGTTTGGGCGGCGGCCATGCAGGCAAACGCCAGCGAAGAAGCTAACAATAGCCGTGTTTTCACCTTGAGAACTCCTGGGACTTGATCTGATGATAACACACGGAACCGCCCGCGAGGCGCGCGCTTATCGCTCAGAAGGTGCGGCTGATGGTGAAGCGGAACGTGCGGCGCTGCTCATAGTAAGGGAACGCCTGGCCGAACCGGATCACCGAGTCGAGGAACGAGGCCTGGTTGGGGAAGTAGGAGCGGTCGGCTACGACGGGCGGCTGGAGCCACGTCTGCACCACGTTGGGATTGTAGGCCCAATAGAGGCGGAAGGGCGCGTTGACCACCGGCATCATGACTTGGAATTCGACTCCGGTCGAAGTCCGCAGCCGCTGCGTCGCCGAGTTCACGATCGCGCGCCCGTCGAAGGCGGCCTGCGGGAAACGCCCGTTGAGTTCGGCGAGGCGCCCCGGGTTGAGCTTGAGCTGGTTGGGGAAGACGATCTTGTTGATGCCGGCGTCGAAGAACAGGGCGAGCGTGAGCGGGCCGACGATCGGAATGCGGTACTCGAAATTGCCGACGCCCTGGACGTCGCCGCCGGGGAAGATCATCTGGTAGATCGGGATCTGTTGCGTGACCGGCTGGAAGCTGACCTTGCCGTCGGACGTGATCACCTTCTGCGTGCGGGCCGAGCCGTCGTCGTTGAGCACGCGCCCGAAGGTGAAGCTCGGGACCCAGGCGACCGGAATGATGCTCCAGATCTCAAATCCCCGCACGTCGTTCTCGCCCCCCATGTAGAAGCGGTGGAACGGCGGGGCGGCGACGCCGCCGTAGCCGGTGACGAGGCGGCCGAGGAAGTGCACGCCCCAGACGTGGCCTTGCTTGAGGGCGGGCCGGAACATCTTGAAATCGATCGTCGGCGAAATCATCTTGACGTTGCCGCCGATGCCGGCAAAGGAGGTCGAAATGAAGATCTGCTTGCCGCTGGTGGGCGTGATGGGGTGGTTGACGGTGTTGTAGTTGTAGGCGGGCACCACGCGGCTGGTGCGGATGCCGGTGAGCGAGTTCGGCCCGTCCAGGCCCTGGAAGTTGATGTACTCGAAATAGGTCTTGGAGGCGTCGCTGAGGGTCTCAATGTCCTGGCGATCGAAGCCGTAAGTCAGGCTCACGCGGGCAAAGGAACGCCGCAGCGGGTAGCTGGCGAAGGTGGTAAAGCCGTAGCCCTGCGAAATGTAGTTGAGCAGGTTGCTCTGGCCGAGCGCGTTGAACAGCGGGATTAGATTGCGCCCCGTCAGCAGAGACAGCTCGCGGCCCTGGTCAAAATTGAAGCGCGTGGTGTAAATGGTGAAGCCCGCCTGGATGGGCCGGTCAAACAGGTACGGCTCGGTGAAGCCGAAGGTGACGTTCTTCAGGCGCGTGCCGACCTGCGCGTCGATGCTGAGCGTTTCGCCCAGGCCGAGGAAATTGTTCGTGGCGTAGCCGAAGCCGAGAAACGAGCCGGCGATGCCGGAAACGCCCCCGGTCATCTGGACGGAGTTCTTGCCGCGCTCCTTGACCTTCAACGTAATATCGACCGTATTCGTCTTGGTATCGCGCCGGATTTCGGCCGCCTCCTCCTCCTTGAGCACCTCGAAATAGCCGAGCTGGTTGAGCCGGAGAATGCTCACCTCCCACAGGCGGGTGTTGAACATGTCGCCTTCGTCAATCAGGAGTTCGCGGCGGATCACCTTGTCGCGTGTCGTGGTGTTGCCGGAGAAATCGATGCGCCGGACGAAGAATTGCTTGCCTTCCTCGACCGACAGGTTCAGGTCGACGAGATTGGTCCCCGGAATCGGCTCGGGATAGGGTTCGGGGACGAAATCGATGTAGCCGAACTCGCCGTAAAGCTTGCGCATGTTCTCCAGGCCCTTGCGCAGCTTCTTGGTGGAGAAGATGTCGCCCTTCTCCATGTCGAACAACGGCCGCATCAGCGTCTCCGGCGTGCGGAACAATTTGACGCCCTCGAAATTGATCTTGTTGAGGCGGTACTGGCGTCCCTCCTCGAGCCGGATCCGGATGTCGGCCCGCTTGCCCGGCTTGTTCGGATAAAAGAGCGGCACTTTGAACTTGCCGCCGCCGACGTCGCGGATGTTGACCTCGTGATCGTGCGGGCGGGCGGTGAAATAGCCGCGCTCCTGGTAATGGTTCCGGACGCGCTCTTTGTCCTCCTCGAGCTTGGTCGAGTCGAAAGCTTTCGCAAAGAGATTCTCAAACAGCAGCGAATGCGGAATGCCGATCGGCCGCAGATTCCGCATGGCCCGGATGACCGCGCGGTCGCTGAACACCGAGTTGCCGTCAATCTGGATTCTGCCGACTTTCACTTTCGGGCCCTCGTTGATGCGGAAAGTGATCTCGAGCGAGGAGGGCGGGATCTGGCGGATCTCCGGCTCGACGGTGGCGAACTGGCGTCCGCGCTCGGAGAGGAACTCCTTCAGCACCACGGTGGCCTGCTGGACCTTGTTGGGGTCGTATTGCGTTTCGACGGCCAGGCCGACCTTGCGCTCCTTGAAGCGGTCGAGGATCTCCGACACCTGGATGGACTTGTTGCCTTCGTACTTGATGGAGCGGACGACGCGCCGCTCGACGACGCGGAAGCGGACGATCCAGCCGTACTTGCCGCGCTCGCGTTCGAGCGTGATGTCGTCGAAGCGGCCGCTGTTCCACAGCACCATGAAGTCACGGTGCAGCGCTTCCGGATCGTACTTGTCGCCTTTCTTGGTGAAGATCATGGCGCGCAGCGTGTCCTGAGGAACGCGCCGGGCGCCCCGGAATTCGATCGCCTCGATGATGTCCTCGACGGGGGCGGGCGGCGCCGGCTGCGCCGCCGGCGGCGCTTCAAACGGCGAAGGCGGCCGCTGAGGCGCCGGTTTCTCCTCGGCCGGAGGTGGAGCTTCGAAGGGCGAAGGCGGCTTTTGCTGCGGGGAGGCTTGGGGGACGGTCTCGAAGGGACCGGGCTGCTGCTTGGCGGGGGCGGGCGCGGGGGCTTGGGCCGTCCCTAGCGGCGCGATCAGCAACAACCCAACCAACACATCCAGGCGTCGCCGCCTGCTCAAGCTCATGGGAAGTCGAATTCCTTTCCGCTCCGCGCTGCTCGACAGACGTGAGCGGAGCTTTTCCGGTTTCAGGTTTCCACAACCAGCAGCGCGGGATCGAAAAACCATTCTAGCGAAACCGGCTCGGGGGCCACCGGCGGCGGGGAAGGCGCCGGAACCGCCGCGGCCGCCCGCAAGACCCGGTCAGGAAGCTTCGGAAGCGCCTTCGGCGGGTTCCCCGTTCTGGCCGGAGTGGTAGTAATGATAGTAGTCGGAGTAATTCCGGTAGAGCTCGCCGCGGCGGGCGGCGTTGGCCACGACGCCGAGCAGGTTATTCTCGCACAACGTCTGCACGGCCCGAGTGACCGACTCGATCGTGGTGACCCCGATGCGCACGACGAGCAACGTGCCGTGGCAGAGCGTGCCGAGCAGGTTCGCGTCGGAGGCGTACAGCAGGGGCGGGGTGTCGATGATCACCCACTTGAAGTACCGCGCCAGCTCTTCCAGCAATTGCTTGCAGCGGGCCAGG
>JBBIMZ010000241.1:0-6054 GCA_037444135.1 Solibacteraceae bacterium | reverse complement strand
GGAGCACTACGCGATCCGGTTCGCGGCGGCCCAGGACTACCGCGGATTCTACGAGAAGGAGCTCGAATTCCGCCGCCTCATGCGCTATCCCCCGTTCAGCGCGCTGGCCAACCTCATCGTGCGGTCGGAAAAACAGGAGGAGGCGCTGCGCCGCGCCTCCGAACTCGGCGAGCGCCTGACGCCGCCCCCGCCCGAACTCAAAGTCCTGGGCCCGGCCGAGGCCCCGGTGGCCCGCCTCAAGCGCGAATACCGCTACCAGACCCTGATCAAAGCCGCCAGCCGCAAGGCGCTGCGCGAAACGCTGGCGGCTCTGCGACAGTGGACCCAGGAGCGCAAATGGCCCCCCACGGCGCTGGTGATCGACGTCGATCCGGTGAGTTTGTTGTAAGGCGGCGCGGTCAGCCTTCGCTCCACGCCCCGGTGGCCGCGAGCTGCCGCCGGGCCGGTGTTACCCTGAAAGTCGCAAGCCAGCGATGACGAATTCCGCCGGCGCGCCGGGCGCGACGTTTTCCTTCTACGCCTTGCGTTTTGAATTCCGGGCCGCCGGCCGGCTGTTTTTCCCCCCGGGCAAGTCCGGCAACATCGTGCGCGGGGCCTTTGGGACCGTCTTTCGTAAGCTGGCCTGCGTGCCCGAGTGTACCGATGTTCGCACGTGCCCGCTGCGCGGGACCTGCCCTTACGCGCGCATCTTCGAGCCGTTCGCTCTGAGCGGACCCAGCGGTCTGGCGGACCCGCCGCGGCCGTTCGTGTTCCGCGCGGCGCACCTGGACGGCCGGCGGCTCGAGCCGGGCGAGAATTTCCACTTTGACGTCCACATTTTTGACCTCCGGGATCCGCCGCTAGCCTATTTCGTGCGCGCCTTCGCCCGGCTGGCGTACGAAGGTCTCGGTCCCGGGCGGGGACGGGCCGAACTGGTGCGCGTCGATCAGCTCGGCGCCGACCGGAGGCCGCACGAGCGACTCTTCGACGGCCGGATACTCGTGCGCCCGGCGCAGCCCCTCGAGCTGGACCTGAGCCCTCGCTCCCTCGCGGTCGAACGGCTCAGGGTGCGCTTCGTGACGCCGACGGAACTCAAAGGGGGCGGGGAAACGGCGCTCCAGCCCCAGTTCGGCATCCTCTTCGCCCGCGTCCGCGACCGGCTGAGCACCCTGCGCGCCCTCTACGGCGCCGGACCGCTTCCGATCGACTTCAAAGGGATGGGCGAGCGCGCCGCGCGCGTCCGCCTGGTCCGCTCGGCCCTGCGCTGGACCGAGACGACGCGGCGCTCGAGCAGGACCGGCGAGCGCCATCCCTTCGGCGGCTTTACCGGCGAGGCCGACTACGAAGGCGAGCTGGCCGAGTTCCTCCCGTTCCTCGAAGCCGCCGCCTGGACCGGCGTCGGCCGCCAGACGGTCTGGGGCAAGGGCGAGATCGCGGTGGAAACGCCCGGCTGTGGGGGATAATCCTGGACCGCCTGCGGTTTCGCCTATACTGTACTGCGCGAGAGCGCCGTGCGCAAGCCTATCCTCAGCGCCGAAGAGGCCGCCGGCTGGATCCGGGACGGCCAGACCGTCGCCATCGGCGGCTCCGGCGCCGGCCACGCCATCCCCGACATCCTGCTGCGGGCGCTCGGTCGGCGGTTTCGCCAGGAGGGCCATCCGCGCGGCCTGACCCTGCTGCACGCCTTCGGCGTCGGCAACCAGAAGGACCGCGGTCTCCAGCACATGGCCTTTCCCGAGATGTACCGGCGCGTCATCGGCGGGCACTGGTCGATGGCCCCGGCCATGGCGCAGCTCGCTCAGGAGAACGCCTTCGAGGCCTACTGCCTGCCCGCCGGCGTGATGGTGCAACTGTTCCACTGCGCCGCCGCCGGCAGTCCCGGCTGGCTCACGCGCGTCGGCCTTCACACCTTCATTGACCCCCGCCTGGAGGGCGGCAAACTGAACGAGAAGGCGCGCGAAGACCTGGTCGAGCTTGTGATGCGCAATGGCGAGGAGTTCCTCTATTACCGCACCATCCCGATCGACGTCGCCCTGCTGCACGCCTCCGAGGCCGACCCCGAGGGCAATCTCGGCATGAACCGCGAGGCCGGCTTCTGGCACAACCTCGCGCTCGCCCAGGCCGCCAAAGCCAACGGCGGCGTCACCATCGCCGCGGTGCAGCGCCTCGTCGGCCCGCGCCGGATCCACCCCCGCGACGTACGCGTTCCCGGCTGCTTCGTCGACTGCCTCGTGCTCGACCCCGAGCAGGGCCAGACCTTTCAAACCGATTACGAGCCGGCCTGGACCGGCGACGCCTACAGGCCGGAGGCGGAATTCGGCGCCTATCCGCTGACCGTGCGGAAAGTCATCGCCCGCCGCGCCGCCCTGGAGCTCGCCCCGGGAGCGATCCTCAATGTGGGCTTCGGCATCCCCGACGGCGTCGTCAAGGTCGCCCAGGAGCAGGGGCTGGCGGCTACGATCGTCCCCACCATCGAACACGGCCAGTTCGGCGGCATCCCCGCCGAGGGTCTCGATTTCGGCTCGATGTACAACCCCACCGCCATCGTCGAGACCGGCCACATGTTCGACTTCTATCACGGCCGCGGCGTCGATCAGTGCTATCTCGGCTTTCTCGAAATCGACCGCGAGGGCAACGTCAACGTCAGCAAGCTGGGCACGACGGTGATCGGCACCGGTGGCTTCATCGACATCTCGCAGGGCGCCCGCAAGTGCGTCTTTTGCGGCACGCTCTCGGTGCGCTCGCGCGTCGAGCTCGCCGGCGGCCGGCTTCGCTATCTCGAGCTCGGCCGGCCGAAGCTCGTCGAACGCGTCCTCCAGATCACCTTCTCCGGCGCCTACGCGCGCCGGCTCGGCCGGCAGGTGCTCTACGTCACCGAGGCGGCCGTCTTCCGCCTGACCGAGGAGGGGCTGCGGCTCGAGGAAATCGCCCCCGGCGTCGATCTCGAGCGCGACCTGCTGCCGCAGATGGGCTTCCGCCCGCTCCTGGCCGATCCTGTCCGCACCATGGCGCCCGAGCTGTTTCGCGACGAGCCGCTCCCCCGCGAGCTGTTCACTAACTACTATTGAAATATGACTTACAAGAACTTACTCATCGAAATCCGCGACGCCGTCGCCGTGGTTACAATCAACCGGCCCGAAAAACTGAACGCACTGAATCGCGAGACGCTGCTCGGGCTCGGCGATTGCTTCGCCGATCTGGCCGCCGATTCCTCCGCGGGCGCGGTCGTGCTGACCGGCGCCGGCGAGAAGGCCTTCGTGGCCGGCGCCGACATTGCCGACCTGGCGGGCCTCGATGCGCTGGGGGCGCGCGAATGGGCGCGGCTCGGCCAGAGGGTGTTTTCTCAGATCGAGGCGATGACCAAGCCGGTGATCGCCGCCATCAACGGCTACGCCCTCGGCGGCGGGCTCGAACTCGCCATGGCCTGCCACCTCCGCATCGCGTCGGAAAACGCCCGCCTCGGTCTGCCCGAGCTCAAGCTCGGCATTATTCCGGGCAACGGCGGCACCCAGCGGCTCCCGCGCCTGGTGGGCAAGGGCCGCGCGCTCGAGATCATGCTGACCGGCGAGCCGGTTTCGGCCGCCGAGGCGCACCGCATCGGACTGGTCAACCGCGTGGTCGCGCCGGCGGCGTTGCTCGATGCGGCTCGCGCGCTGGCCAGGCAGATTCTCGGGAACGGCCCGCTGGCGATCGCCCTCTGCCTCCAGACGGTGCACGAGGGCCTCGAGATGCCGCTCCCGGCCGCGTTCGAATGGGAAGCTTCCCAGTCAGGCCTCGTCACGGGCACCGAGGACGCGCGCGAGGGCTTGCGCGCCTTCCTCGAGAAGCGCGCCCCGCGCTTTTCCGGGCGTTGAACCCGGCTGTACATCCCCTCCGGCGTTGTGATACACCCAGAGGCATGCCGATGAATCGCCGCAGATTTCTTGCCGGCGCCGTGGCGCCGGCCCTCACCGTCTCCTGCCGCAGACCGCCGGCGGCTCCCGGGCCCGCTCCCGAGGCGCTCGACGAGGCCGCCTCCAAACCGGTGCTGCGGCTGGACGGTTTGACCTCGCCCGTCATCATCGAATCCATTCGCCTTCTCAAGAAGGACAAGGAATACTTCGTTCACGTGCGCTCCAAGGACGGCGCCGAAGGCGTCTCGCTGACCAATCCGCCGCGCGCCGACTACCTGCACTCGATCCTGAATCAGCTCGTGATTCCGTTCTTCATCGGAAAGGACGCGCGGGATCTGGAGAACCTCCTCTGGGAGCTTTATCGCTGGCGCGACAACTACAAGCTCTACGGACTGGCGCTGTGGAGTCCGCAGGCCTGGGTGGAGTTCGCCATCCTCGACATGCTCGGCCGCATCGCCGGCAAGCCCATGGGCGCCCTCCTCGGCGACGTCGAGCGCCGCGAAGTGGCCATCTACGTCGCCAGCGGCCGGCGCGACACCACGCCCGAGCAGGAGATCGACTATCTGCGCGAGCTGCTCGAAAAGTCCGGCGCCAGGGCTTTAAAGTTTCGCGTCGGCGGCCGCATGAGCCGCAACGCCGACGCCATGCCCGGCCGCACGGAAACGCTCATCCCGCTGGTCCGGAAAACCTTCGGCGACGCGATCGACATCCACGCCGATTCAAACAGCTCCTACGACGCCCCGAACGCCATTCGCGTCGGCCGGATGCTCGAGGAGATCAAGGCCGTTTACTTCGAGGAGCCCTGTGAATTCGACCTTCTGGAAGAGACCAAGCAGGTGGCCGACGCGCTCACGATTCCCGTCGCCGGCGGCGAGCAGGAGTACAGCCACTGGCGCTTCCGCTGGATGATCCTGAACCGCGGCGTCGACATCGTGCAGCCCGACCTGCATTACTACGGCGGCATGATCCGCTCCATCCGCGTCGCCCGGATGGCCGACGTCGCCGGGATGCCCACCACCGTCCACATCTCCGGCGGCTTCGGCTTCGTCTACATGCTCCACTTCACCTCCTGCATCCGCGATCCCGGCGCTTATCAGGAATACAAGCTCGGCACAGAGCGTTACGGCGCGTGGTTCGACCCGCCGATCACGGTCAAGGACGGCAAGATGAGCATCCCAGGCGGGCCCGGCGTGGGCATCAAAGACTTGAAGGGACTGCTCGAGGGCGCCGTGGCGATCGCCTGATTTCGGGAGCCTGTCGATGAGGCCGTTCACGCAACTTTCGAGACGGCGATTCCTCGCCTCCGCCGCCGCTCCTGTGGCCGCCGCTCCGGCCCGCCCCGCCGCCTCGGTGCAGCCGCCCGCGGGGCCGGCGCGGGTCACCGTCAAGGACGCCGCCGTCGTCGAAGCCGAGTCATCGACGCTGCGCGCCCGGATCGAGCAGGGCTTTTTGACCTCGCTCGAAAGCAAACTCACGGGCGAGAAGTTCATCGAAGAGTTCGACCGCATGCGCCTGGACGCGCTCCGGCTGGTCTACCGGGGGCGCGAGACCGTCGATGTCGGCATCCAGGGCTTCGGGCGGATTTCGGCGCTTCAGGTCTCCTCCGCCGCGGCCGAGATTCGCTTTCACAACTGGAACGGCGACGGCGTCCTCCGCGTCTCGGTCGAGCCGGACTCCGGAGACTTGCTGCTGGAGCCGTCGGCCTACTCCTCGCGGCCGGGCGTGCGCGCCTGCCGCTACACCATCGCGGGCATCCGCCGCGATCTGAAGCTCGTCGCGCCCTTCTACCAGGGCGTGGCGCTCGAGCTCGGAGACCCGCTGATCGCCGACTCGCACTGGCTCTGGCCGCAGGGCTGGGAAGCCGCCCTGGCCATCCTGCACGGGCGCGAGAGCGGCTTCTGGATCCACACGCAGGACAACCGGTACCGCTACAAGGCGCTGCATGTCGGGCTTGAGAAGAACCCGTACGCGCTGGGCCTCGATACGGAAGCTTACGGGCCGATCGACGACAACCTTGCCGCCGGAGGCCTCGCCTGGCGTATCAACGTCTACCAAGGCGGCTGGCAGACGCCCGCCGGACGCTACCGCGACTGGCTGTGGTCCGCCTATGACCTGGCCCGCGAGGAGCAGCGCCGGCCGGCCTGGATCCACCGGCTCGGCATGGCGGTCTCCTGGTGCCCGA
>JBBIMZ010000240.1:0-6070 GCA_037444135.1 Solibacteraceae bacterium | reverse complement strand
CCTCCGGAGCGGCCTGCCCCGCCGGCGCCGGCTCGGCCCGCCGGGCAGGCTCTGCTTCCTTCACCGCCACCGCCCGCTCGGCCCGCTTCGGGCGCCAGGGCTCGACATCCTCTCCGGGCTCGCCGATGACGCAGATGTTGGTGAACACCGGAACCAGTTCGCCTTCCTCGAAGAAGGTCTCGAGGATCACCCCGTCCGCCGGCGCTTCCACCTCGAAGCCCGCCTTGTCGGTTTCGATCTCGGCGATCACCTGGCCCTGGGCGACGCGCTCGCCCTTCCGGCTGCGCCACTTCACCAGCAGGCACTCCTCGACCGTGATCCCCGGCCGCGGCATCTCGACTGGCGTCGCCATCGCGCCCTGTCAGCGAAAGTTCTCGAGCAGGTTCCAGCCCGCTTCGGCGAACTGGCTCAGCGTGCGCTGCGTCACCCCGTAGGCGATGAACTCGTTCACACGCATCCCCTCGGGTTCGTAGGCGCGCACGAATTCCGTCAGGCGGCACAACCTGGCGACGGCCTCGGCCGGCGCCGGCTCGTCGATGCGCGCCTCACGCGGCAGCGAATCGCCCACGAACAGTTCCTGGTACTTCGGCGCGATCGACATGATCAGTTCGCCCCCGGCCAGTTCCGTGAAATGGTACGTTCCGCGGAGCGCCGCGATTAGCAGCACCGCCTCGTAGCCGCACTGGCGGTAGATCTGGTAGGCGCGCTTGGAGACCGCCACGCCGGCCTGCCGGATCTCGGCTTCCTCCAGGCCCGCCCGCGTGTCCTGGGCCACCTCGCGCAGATAATCGTCCAACCGCACGATCATGATCACCGCAAAGCACCGGCCGGGTTCGATTCCACTGGCGCGCGCCCGCCGCGTCCCGCGCCGGTGCGCTTCGGCCACCGCGATCACCTGCGGCACCGTGAAGCTCACCGTCGCCGTCACCGTGATGCCCCGCGCCACGCACTCCTCAAGCACGTCCAGGCCGGCCGCCGTCGCCGGCAGCTTCACCGCGATGTTCGGCGCCCACGCATGGAAGCGCTCGGCCATCGCCAGCATGCCCTCGCGGTCGCCGGCCCGCAACGGGTTCACCTGCGCGCAGACGTAACCCATACGGCGCCCGCTCCGCTCGAACTCCGCGAGCAGCCGCTCGGCCACCGGCGTGATCGTCAGCCGCATCAGAGCTTCGGCCTTGGCCTCCGGACTCCGGGCCTCCGCCACCGCCCGCTGAATCCGCTCCGCCCACTCCTGGCGGCGCCGGCTCAGCGCCAGGTTCGTCAAAAACGGGTTCGTCGTCACTCCGACGGCGCCGCGCCCAAGCCCCACCTCGAGCTCGCCGAGGTCGGCCGAATCGTGCCACCATACGGTCTTCGTGTTCCGAAGCACCCAGTCGAGATACCCGTCCACCGGCATAGTGCACCCTTTCTTTCCTCGGCTGGCAAGTCCAAGTGACAGGACGTCGAGCGGCGCGTACCGAGCCTTTCATTTTAGCGTGCCCCGGCCCGCCCGCACCGGCGTCATGTTAGGGTGTAGCAAGTGAGGGTTCGCCGGCTTCTTCAGGCCTGTCTCGCCTCCGGGTTGCTTCTTGCCGCGGGCCTGCGCCCGGCGCCGTCGGACCCGCCGCCGTCTCCCATCCGCTTCGCCTTCCGCCCCATCGCCTTCACGCTCGACAATTCGGAAACCCCGCGCCGCCACGCGCCCGAGACCATGGCCGGCGGCCTGGCGGTCTTCGACTACGACAACGACGGCGACCTGGACATTTACTTCACCAACGGCGCCGACATCCGCACCCTGAAGAAGACCTCACCCAAATCCTGGAACCGCCTCTTCGCCAACGACGGCGCCGGCCGCTTCACCGATGTCACCGAAAAGGCGGGCGTCGCCGGCTCGGGATTCGATAACGGCGTGGCCGTCGCCGACTACGACAACGACGGCGACCTGGACATGTTCGTCGCCGGCGTCCACCGCTATACGCTCTATCGCAACAACGGCGACGGCACTTTCACGGATGTCACCGAACAGGCCGGCCTGAGCGCCCTCGGTCCGGAGTTCGGGCCGCTTTGGGCCGTCGGCGGCGCCTGGCTGGACGCCGACAACGACGGCCTCCTGGACCTGTTCGTCGTCAACTACCTGAGCTGGAACGCCGAAACCGAGCCGCTCTGCCAGTACGAAGGCCGGGCCGAGTATTGCCATCCGCGCCTCTACGGCGAACTGCCCAACCGCCTCTACTTGAACAAAGGCGACGGAACCTTCGCCGACGTCTCGGCCGCCTCCGGCATCCGCGCTCATCCCGGCAAAGGGATGGGCGCCGCCATCGCCGACTTCGACCTCGACGGCTGGCTCGACATCTTCGTGTCCAACGACAAGCTCTTCAACTTTCTGTTTCACAACAAAGGCGGCGGCAAGTTCGAGGAGATCGCCTTCGAAGCCGGCGTCGCCCTGGCCGAGCACGGCAACTTCATCTCCGGCATGGGCGTCGATTGCCGCGACATTGATGACGACGGCCTCGCCGACATCGCTTTCGTCGCATTGGACAACGAGACCTTCCCCCTGTTCCGCAACACCGGCAAGATGACGTTCCAAGAGATCACCGCTCCCTCGGGCCTTACGCTCCAGAGCCGCCCCATGGCCGGCTACAGCCCCGCGATCTTCGACTTCGACAACGACGGCCGCAAAGACCTGTTCGTATCGCGCGGCCACGTGCAGTCGCCCCTGATGAGCGACCGCGTGGCCGTCGACCAGCACCACACCGTCTTCCGGAACCTGGGCCGCGCCAGGTTCGCGGCGCTCACCGAAGAGGCCGGGTTCGCCTCGCAGCCGCCGCGCCGCCACCGCGGCTCCGGCCACGGCGATCTGAACGGCGACGGTCGCATCGACCTCGTCGTCTCCGCCCTCGCCGCGCCCGCCGAGATCTGGATCAACGAAAGTTCCGCCGGCCATCACTGGCTGCTGGTGGCCCTCGAGGGCGTCAAGAGCAACCGGAACGCCATCGGCGCCCGCCTCAAGCTCACCGCCAGAAGCGGCGTGCAGTACAACCACGTCTCCTACAGCGTCGGCTACTCCTCCTCGAGCGCCGGGCCGGTCCACTTCGGCCTCGGCCCCGACAGCGTCGCCGACTCGCTCGAGATCGACTGGCCTTCCGGCGTCCGCCAGCGGCTCGAACATGTCAAGGCCGATCAGATCCTCAGGATCCGCGAACCCGTCCCCCGATAGCCCCGCGTTGCCCCCGCCGCGCGGAATTGCTACTCTGGCTTTGACGCTTGGACTGATGAAACTGGCCGACGTGAAGCGGCTCGCCGTCCGGCGGGGCGTCAGCGTGCGCTTCCGCCTGCCCCAGGCGCGGGAGTGCCTCGTCGACGCCCACGGGCTGGCGCGTGTGCCGAGTCTTGACGGACCGCCGGATTTCAACCTGGAGGACGAGTTCGCAAGGGCGGAACATTTTGTGCTGGAAGCGGTGGCCTCGAAGCCGGGCCGCAAATCGGGAGGCGGCGGACCTCAGGTCCTTACACGCCGCCGACTGGAAGAGCTCCTGGCGGCGGGGCCGGCCGAACCTGCCGGCAAGCCCGCGGAAGAATAAGTCGCACCGGCCGCGCCGGTCGAAGGTAGTTACTCATGGAAAAGCTGACACAAAACGTCCAAAACATACAAGAGGCTTTTCTCAATAACGCACGCCGGGAGAAGACATTTCTCACGGTTTACCTGATGAGTGGGGTCAAACTTTCCGGCAGAATCCGGAGCTTCGACAAGTATTCGGTCATCCTGGAAACCAACAATCAGGAACAGTTGATCTTCAAGCACGCGATCTCGACGGTGGTCGTCTCCAAACCGGCTCATGCCGGCCAGCAGGCCGCCGGCGCCGCCGCCCCGGGCTCGGCGAAACCCAGCAAGCTCGATGAATCCGCCTGATTTGAGGCGCCAGCCTTGACCGAGCGTTCCCCAGAACGAGCGATTCTGGTCGGCCTGGATCTGACTCGCGACAGAGGCCGCGCAATCCCGCCGGCCCGCCCCTCGGTCGATGAGGCTCTCGACGAGCTGGCGGCGCTCGCCGAAAGCGCCGGCGCCCAGGTGCTCGACCGCGTCGTGCAAAGCCGCGAAGCGCCGGATCCGGCGACCCTGATCGGCCGCGGAAAAGTCGATGACCTGGCCGGCCTCGCCGCCGCCCACGGCGCCGACCTGGTGATCTTTGCCCAGGACCTGACGCCGACCCAGCTCCGCAACCTGGAATCCGCCCTTCCGTGCAAGGTCGTCGACCGCACCCAGCTTATCCTCGATATCTTCGCCCGGCGCGCCCGCACTCGCGAAGGCCAGCTCCAGGTCGAACTGGCCCAGCTCAACTACCTGCTTCCGCGCCTCACCGGCCGCGGCGCCGCCATGTCGCGCCTCGGCGGCGGCATCGGCACGCGCGGGCCGGGTGAAACTCAGCTCGAAACGGATCGCCGCCGCATCGCGCGCCGCATTCAGAAAATCCTCGAGCAGCTCGAAGCGGTCCGCCGGGCTCGCGCCGTTCAGCGCCGCCAGCGCCAGGATGTCCCGCTGGCCACCATTACGATGGTGGGCTACACCAACGCCGGCAAGTCCACGCTCTTCAACCGGCTGACCGGCGCGGGGGTCCTCGCCGACGCGCGGATGTTCGCCACGCTCGATCCCACCGTCCGCCTCATCACGCTGCCTTCACGCCGCCGCGCCATCCTCGGCGACACTGTCGGATTCATCCGCGATCTGCCGCCGACGCTCGTCAAGGCGTTTCGCGCCACCCTGGAGGAGGTCACCGAAGCCTCGCTTCTGTTGCACGTCGTCGACATCTCCTCGCCGCACGTGCCCGAGCATGTCACCGAGGTCGCCGGCGTGCTCCACGAAATCGGCGCCTGCGCCATCCCGCAGATCCTCGTGCTCAACAAAACGGACCTTCTCGGCGACGCCGACCTCCAGGCGCTCATCCACCGCATCCTCCCCGAGGCCGGCCGCCAAGGGGCTTCCCCTTCCAGAGCCGTGGCCGTCTCGGCCCGCTCCGGCTGGGGTCTGGACGATCTGCGTGCCGCCATCGACGAGGTCCTCCCGGAGGATCCGGTCCAGCCCGCCGTCTTCCGCCTCCCACTCGGCGCCGGCCAGGAGCTCTCCCTGCTGCACGAGTTCGCGCGCGTGGTCGAGACGCGCTACGAGGGCGACGCCTACATCGTTCGCGCCGAAGCGCCCGAGTCGGTTCGCCACCGGCTCGAGAAGTTCCTACTGCCCAACCGCCGAACCGCGGTCTGAGATGGCGCCGGAGCCGCGTTGCGTTATATTGAGTTACATTGAATGAATCTCCCTAACCTCCTGACCATCCTGCGAATCTTCTTCGTGCCCTTGCTCGTGGCAGTGCTGGTTCAGGAGAACCTTCGCCTGGAGGTTGGCGGCGCCGCCATCACGAATGAATTCCTCGCCCTGGCCATCTTTTTGGCCGCCGCCGGCACCGACCTGCTCGACGGCTACCTCGCCCGCCGCTGGGGGCAGATTACAACCGTCGGAACCCTGCTCGACCCCATCGCCGACAAGCTCCTCATCTCCGCCGCCCTGATCTCCTGCGTCCAGGTTCACCTGGTGGCCGCCTGGATGGCCATCATCATCATCGGCCGCGAGTTCGCCGTCACCGGCTTGCGCAGCATCGCCGCCGCCGAAGGCTTCACGATCAAGGCCAGCGATCTCGGCAAAACCAAAATGGTTCTTCAGGTCATCGCCGTCTCGCTGCTGCTGCTCGCCATCCACTACCCCCCGTTGCGCCGTGCCGCCAATTGGTGGCTCTGGGGCGTCGTCCTCTTCGCCGTCATCTCGGCCGCCGACTACTTCCGCCAGTTCTGGCGCCGAATCGACGACAGCGTCAAGCTCCGCCGGCGCCGCGAACTGCTCCTCATGGAGAAAAAAGCCCGCCTCGAGCGCCGCCGCCGCAAGCGCAGCCTGGCCCTGTAGCGTCCCCCCCGCGCGCACCCGCTACGACACGCCCCGCAACCCGAAGATCCTCCCGAGACACTCGCGCAGCTCTTCCAGGCGGATCGGCTTGCTCAGGTAGGCGTCCATGCCGCAGGCCAAGCACCGTTCCCGGTCTTCCAGCAT
>JBBIMZ010000239.1:2543-6075 GCA_037444135.1 Solibacteraceae bacterium | reverse complement strand
CCAGTCCGGCGAGCGGCAAGGCGGAGCCGGGATCGAGCGCGGCGGCCTGTTCGAAATAACGGATACTGGCCTGAAGACCCTCGTAAGTTCTCTTGTTCCAAAGGTAGCGGCCCTTCAGGTAAAGGTTGTAGGCCGCGATCGCCTTCTCGTCGAGTCGCCTGGCGGGGAGCGGGCTGCGCAGGCGGATGCGCAGAGCCGAAGCCACGGCCGCGGCGATCTCCTCCTGGAGCGCCAGTAGGTCCTCGCACGTCCGGTCGTAACTTTCCGACCAAACGTAATAGCCCGTCGCGCTGTCGATCACCTGGACGGTGATGCGTAGCCGGTCGCCGAAGCGGCGCACGCTCCCCTCGACGAGCCTGGCGACGTGTAGACGTTTTCCGAGTTGCGGGATCTCGCGCGGCTTCCCTTTGAGCTGGAGCGCGGAGCTGAAAGCGACCACGCGCAGGCCTTCGACTTTCGTCAGCGCGTGGATGAGCTCCTCGGTCAACCCGTCGCTGAAATACTCCTGGTCCGGCCCGGCGCCCAGATTGGTGAAGGGCAGGACGGCGATGGTCTCGGGACCGGGAGCCGGCAGGCCCGCCGAGGCCGGGCCGCCGGGTTCGAATCGCGGCACGTAACCGCCCTTCGGCAGAACGATGCGGATGGGATCGGAGCGCCCTTCGCGTTCGTAATAGGAGTCCAGCTTGGCCCGGAGGCGCCGTGCTTCCACCCGGACCAGGGGATCCGCCCGGGGATCGAACGCAGGGGGCCGGTCGAACACCTCCAGCCCGATGGCGTACTCCTTGATCCGCTCCGCGCGCCCGGCGAGCGTCTCTTCCACGACAAAGCTGAGGAACCGGCGCATGCGCCCGGCGCCCGCAAAGGTCGTGCCGGACAGAATCCGCTCGAGCTGGCGGCGAACCGCTTCTTTACTGATGCCGGCGGAACCGAAGCCGCCTTCGTCCGGGCAATGCTTGGGAGGGCTCGACGGCAAGAAGGCTCCCGCCGCGCGCCGTCGCCACCGCGCGCGATGCTCCCAGCCTAGCGCAACCGGCAACGCCGTTTCCAAGCCGCCCCGGAGACGCAGCTCAGGCGGCTTCGACGCGCACCCGCCTGCCTTTGAGCTGCGGGAGGGCTTCCGTGTTCAGCACGCGTCCGACGAGATTCACGGCGCTCGCCGCGCGGCATTCGCTGCCTTGGCTGGCCGGCGTCGGCCCCCAGAACAGACAGAGGCAGTGTCCGGCGGGCCAGTAGGCCACCGTGCCCGGTTCGACGACATCGCTGGCGTCCGGTTCGAGGGCTGCTTTGACGGGCACCTCGAAGTAGAACTCACCGCCCCAATAGCTTCCGGCCGATTCGATCGGCAAGGCCTCCAGGAGCTTCTTCGCCGTGGGCGTCTCGCGCCATTCGGATTCGATCACCACGTCGCCGACCCTAAAATTGACCTTGGGCATTCTCGTTGCCAAACCTCCCGGATCGCGGTCGCCAGCACCCATTGTACGCCCACAGCCGCCGCTAACCGGCGCAGGCGGGCCGCCGCTTGAGCAAACCCTGTTCCCAGTACCAGCAGATGGCGCGGCGCAGACTCTCGCGGAAGGGGCGGTAGCGAAGACCGAGCTCCCGCGCGGCTTTCGAGCCGTCCAGCCGGAAGCCGTGCGCCAGCAGCCGCAGGGCTTCGCGGGACAGCACCGGCGGCCGGCCTGTCAGGCGCGCCCGCAGCTCCTCCAGTTCCGCAAACAGCCGCGCCGCCGCCACCGGCGCAACGGGCAGGCGCGGGCGGCCGGCCAGATCGCACGCCGTCCCGTAGAACTCGGGTGCGGAGACGATCTCGCCCGCCACGATGTAGCGTTCGCCGGCCGGCCTGGCAGCCGCCGCCGCGTGCGCTGCCGCCACGTCTTCGACGTCGACTACCGTCGCCGTCCCCGGAAACAGCGCCGGGATCCGCCCGTTCAAAACGTCGAGGATCCCCCGGCCGGTCGGCTTCAGATCCCCCGGCCCGAGCACGGCCGCCGGCTGAAGCACCACGACGGCGAGTCCGCGCTCCAGGTATTCGGCCGCCACGCGTTCGGCCTCGAACTTGGCGCGTTCGTAGCGCGACAGGAAGTAACCGCGATGTCGCGTCTGCTCGTCGCCGGTGGCGCCGCGCGGCTCACCGACCGCCAGCGCCGTGCTCGTATAGACGACCTTGGCGACGCCGCGCCGCAGCGCCGCCTCGAGCGCATTCCGCGTCCCCTCCACTTCGGTGCGCATCAAGGCTTGTTCGTCCCGGATCCAGAAATCGTAAATCGCCGCGGCGTGATAGAGCGTGTCGCAGCCCTCGAGCGCCGCTTCGATCGATTCGCGGTCGAGGATATCGCCGTAGGCGATTTCGACGCCCAGCCGCTCCAGCTCCGCCGTCCGGCTCGAGCGGCGCGCCAGCACGCGCACGCGCTCGCCGCGGCGGCGAAGCTCGCGAACGATGGCGCCACCGACGTGCCCGGTGCCGCCTGTCACCAGCACCGCCATCGGCCGTCAGGGACGCGGCTTGAGCCCTTCGGTCGGACCCAGGCCGCGCTCGAGCCAGCCCGGATAAAACCGGAAGACGTTCCCGGTCAGGCTCCCGATGAAGATCTCCTTCTGCGGCGTCACGTGAATCCAGTGCCCCGGGCTCTCCATCGACCCCAGGATCCGTCCGGTCTCCAGATCGATCCGCATGATCCGTCCGGCGAGCGTGTCATAGGTCAGGTTCTCGATGTTGTTGCGGTGCGTGATGATCCACATCTCGTCCTGCGGCGTGATGAAGAGGTTCTGCGTCGCGCCCAGGTGCGTCCACATCTTCAAGAACTTTCCGTCGCCGTCGAAGATCTGGATCCGGTTGTTCTCGCGGTCGCTGACGTACACGCGGCCTTTGGAGTCCACCGCGACCGAGTGCGGCGTGTTGAACTCCCCGGGGCCTGTGCCGAAGCGGCCCCACTCGAGCAGATACCGCCCGTCTTTGGAGAACTTGACCACGCGCGAGTTGCCGTAGCCGTCGGAGACGTAAAACTCGCCGGTGGGCGCAAAGGCGATGTCCGTCGGTCGATTGAACGTCTCGCGGTCGGCGCCCGCCTTACCCTTCACGCCGAGCGTCCGCAGCACCTTTCCGTTCCGGTCGAACTCGATCACCTGGTGATCGCCGTTGTCGGTCACCCAGATGTGATCCTGGGCGTCGGCGCGGATGGCGTGTTCGTTGCCGAACATGCCGCGGCCCCACGACCGCAGGTACTTGCCTCTGGCGTCGAAGACGACGATGGGGTCGGCCTTGTCGCCTCGATGAAACACGTAGACCTCGCCCCGGCTGTCCACCGTGACCGCCGAGACCCGCCCGAACTTCCAGCCCGCCGGCAGCGTATCCGGCTCCTCGCCGAAGCGGATCTGGACGCGATACTTCAGCAACCCGCCTTCGTGCGGATACCAGCCTGGTTCAGCCGCGCTTGCCATGCCCATCACCAGAAACGCCGGCAGGATCTTCAGTGCCATGTCCGGCCCCCTGTCAAATCACCCAAAACCCCGCCGCGTCGGGCACGCGCCGCCG
>JBBIMZ010000239.1:0-2533 GCA_037444135.1 Solibacteraceae bacterium | reverse complement strand
CCTGTCCAATGTAGGACATTCCTGGCTCGTCGTTCTAGCGCCGCCGGGACCTGACCGGCTGCCGACGGGCGGCGCTAGGATAGTATCCGGAGACAGCCATGGCTTTCGCTCTCGTCGTCGCCGTTTACGGAGCCGCGGCTCTGCTGGCCTTGCTCCTTCTGTACATCTTCCACCCCAAAGCCTGGTACTGGCACGTCCTCAGCGTCCTGCTGGCGCTCGTCATCGGGTTGATTCCTTTTCCCGAAGGCTGGCACAGCCCGGCCGCCGACCTGGTGGTCGGCGCGGTGTTCATCTTTTTGTTCTTGTGGGGCGTGTGCGCGCCGCTCTATGACGGCCGCAGCGGCAGCCGGCAGGCGCACCAGACCTGATCGGCCCGGCTCCGGCGCCTCAGCCGTCACCGCCGTCGCCGCCGACCGCCCGGCGCAGGTTTTCGATCGAAGCGGCAATGGGCGACGGCTCGGGAATGGGCGCTCCGCTCAGGCAGACGTCGCGAAAAATCCCCAGCAGCTCCGGATCGCGCCAGCCGCGGCGCGCTTCTTCTTCCATAACCGCCAGCGCCTCCTCCGGCGTCAGCGCCGGCTTGTAGGGCCGGGCTGTGGTGAGCGCGTCGTAGATGTCGGGCAACTGGAGAATCCGCGCCAGAAGCGGAATCTCCTCGCCCTTGAGGCTGTCCGGATAGCCGGACCCGTCCATGCGTTCGTGGTGGTGCCGGATGATCGGCAGCACTCGCGTCAGCGTCTTCATCGGCCGGCAGATGGCCTCGCCGACTACAGGATGGGTCCGCATCACTTCCCATTCGGCCTCCGTCAACGGCCCCTGCTTGAACAAGATGGCGTCGGGAATGCCCACCTTGCCGATATCATGCAGATAACCGCCGCGGTGCAGCGCCATCAGATCCTGCGGATCGAGCCCCAACACTTTGCCGATCGCCACGCTGTAGGCCGCCAGGCGCTGGCAGTGCCCGCTCGTGTAACGGTCGCGCGCCTCGACCGCTTGCGCCAGCACGCACAGAATCGTCTCGGCTTCTTCGAGGGTATCCAGCGCGGATTTGTGGCGGAGCATCGCCCGGACGCGAGAACGAACCAGCTTCGGATGCAGCGGCTTGGTCAAGAAGTCATCGGCGCCCGAGCAGATGCACCGGATCTCGTTTTCCACTCCCGGCAGCTTCGTCCGCATCAGCACCGGGATGAATTGCAGGCGCCGGTCCGATTTCAGCTTCTCGCACAGATCGATGCCGCTCATCTCCGGCAGCATCATTTCGATCACGGCCAGATCCACGGGTTCGCGTTCGAGGATCGCCAGCGCCTCCGAGGGCCGTGAGGCCTCGAGGAAGCGGCACGACTCGTCTTTGAGCATCGCCCGCAGGATTCGCCGGCTGGACGCGGAACTGTCCACGATCAGCACCTTGGGCGGATGCTCGGCCCCGAGGGGCTCCGCATACCAGTCGAGCAACGCGGGCGTGCCGACCACCGTCTGCGGAAGTTCCGGGGTGACTACCGTTTGCTCGGATGCCATCGCCTTGCTGAAAGACACGAGCTCCCCAACCTCTCATCGGTCGCGAACCTGCTAAGATTTAATGGCTCGTCTGGAGCTCTCGGATGACACGCCGCTTCGCCGTCTGCTGTTTGGCCGCCGCCGCGCTCACCGCCCAGCCGCTCACGCGCGGCGAACGCGACCGCGCCATGAGCCATCTGCACGCCACGCGCAAGATGGTGCTCGATGCGGTGGCCGGACTGTCGGGGCCGCAGTGGAACTTCTCGCCCGGGCCCGGCCGCTGGTCGATCGCCCAGTGCCTGGAACATATCATCCTCACCGAAGAACGTCTCTTTGCTCTGGTGACGGAAAGAATCCTTCACACCGCGGCCGCCCCCGAGAAAGCCACCGCCGCGCAACGCGAGAAGGACGCCCAAATCCTCGAGCGCATGACGGACCGCAGCCAGAAGGCTGAGGCGCCCGAAGCTGTCCGGCCCGCCGGCGCCGCGCTTGCCGCCGAGCTCGTTGAGCGCTTCCGGCGCGTGCGCGACCGCACGATCGCTTACGTCGACCAGACCGACGCCCCGCTGCGGCTGCATTTCGCCGCAGGTCCCGGCGGCGAATATGACGCCTATCAGTTCCTTCTGATCATCGCCGGCCACACCGGACGGCACGTCCAGCAGATCGAGGAGATCAAGGCGGCGTTTGATTTTCCCCGGCCGTAGATTCGGCTTCGGCCAGGCGCAACGTGCTGAGGATGCCGGCGACGTAGTCGAGCGTCTCGGGAATGGGCGGCAGACCTTGGTATCGGTCCACGCGCGCCGGCCCGGCATTATAGGCGGCCAGCGCCAGCGCGATGTCGCCGTGATACTTCTCCAGAAGCCGGCTCAACAAACGCGCGCCGCCGGAGATGTTCTGCCTGGCGTCGAACGGGTCGGCGACACCGAGCTCTGCCGCCGTCTCCGGCATTAGTTGCATCAAGCCCTGCGCCCCTTTCGAGGACACGGCGCAAGGGCGAAACCCGGATTCGCGGTCGATGACGGCCCGTAGCAGATCGGGC
>JBBIMZ010000238.1:2860-6116 GCA_037444135.1 Solibacteraceae bacterium | reverse complement strand
AGGCGGCGCAACGAACCAGTCGCTTCCGAAGGCCAGCACCGCGCCGGCATCCAGCAGGCGGCGGAAAGGGTAGCAGTCGCGCAGGCGCTCGCGCCCGACGGCGCGCTCGGCCCACCGCCCGTCGTCGATGGCATGGTAGGGCTGAACGCTGGCGATCACACCGAGTTTTCCGAACCGGGGCACGTCGGCCGGGCTTAGATGCTGCGCGTGCTCGATGCGAAGCCGCCGGTCACGCCGTCCGTGGGTGCGCTCGAGGCGCTCGTAAAGATCGAGCACGAGGCGGTTGGCCCGGTCGCCGATGGCGTGAATCATCACGTGCAAGCCCGCCCGGTCCGCCCCCGAGATCCACTCCCAGAGCTGATCGGGAGGATTCACGAGCAGGCCGCTGTCGCCGGGGGCGTCGGCGTAGGGCTGAAGAAACGCCGCCGTCCGCGATCCGAGCGAGCCGTCGGCAAAACCTTTGAGCGCGCCGATCCGCAGCCACTCGTCGCCGCGCCCGCTCCGGCGGACCTCGTCGCCGAGCCGCTCCCAATCCCCCAATGGCGTCGCCGCATAGATCCTCGTCTTCAACCCCTTCACCCGGCGGGCCCGGCGGAACAGCTCGAGATCGCGCCAGCTGCCCATATGGTGCACCGAGGTGACGCCGCAGGCGGCCAGCCGTTTCGTGGCGGCTTCCAGCGCCTGCTCGAGCTCACCTGCGTCCGGCTCGGGAATCGCTTTGCGGACCAAAGCCATCGCGTTATCTTTGAGCAGGCCTGTGGGCTCACCCGAAGCGTCGCGGACGATCTTTCCCCCAGGGACGTCGGGCGTCGCGCGCGAAACGCCCGCCAGCTTCAGCGCGAGCGAGTTGGCCAGGCCCATGTGCCCGTCGAGCCGGTTCACCCACACCGGATGCTGAGGAGTCACCGGGTCGATCCAGTGGCGGTCCGGCAACTGGCCGCCCCAGCGCTCGTGGTCCCAGTTGCCGCCCGTGATCCAGGCGCCCGGCGGCGTGCGCGCGGCGTAATCGCGGAGCCGTGCGACGAACTCCTCGCGGCTGGCGGCGCTCCGCAATTCGACTTGCCGGAGTCTCAAGCCGGCCTCGACCAGGTGCAGATGCGAGTCGATGAAGCCGGGCGCCACCATCTGCCCGCGGGCGTCGATGCGGCGCCCGGCGCCCTGAATCAGCGCATGGAGTTCGTCGTTGCTCCCGACGGCCGCGATGCGGTCGCCCGCCACGGCGAGGGCCTGGGCCCGCCTCCGGTCCCTCGCGCCGGTCCAGACTACGGCGTTGAAGACCGCAAGCGTGATCGGCGCCGCCGTCACAGACACCTCTCGACGGCGGCCGCCGTCGCCAGCGCCACAGCATCGGCGCCAGGCGCGGCCGCCAGCTGGAGCCCCAGGGGAAGTTCCCCCGCGGGGGCCATAGGAACCGCCACTACGGGCCCGCCCAGACCCGTCCACGGCGCATTGAGCGCGGGATCCCCCGTCGATGCCAGGCCCTCCGGCGCCGCGCCGGTCGCCGCCGGCGCGAGCAGCACCGGAAAGGCGTCAAAGACCGGCGCCAGCGCCTGCCGCGAGGTCTGGAGCAACTCCAGCGCCTCCTGGTATGCGGCTTCACCAGCCGCTTGACCGCAACGGATCAGCGCCGCCATGTGAAATCCCATGCGCTCGCCGAATTGCTCCCAGCGAGCCCTGTGCGTTCGCGCCGCCTCGACGGCCGCGATGGTTGCGACGGCTGCCCGCAGCGCCGCAAAGTCGACCGGCGGCTCGAGCTCCGCGCACTCGAAGCCGGCCGCCTTCAGCCGTTCCACCGCCCTCTGGCAGGCATCCGACATAGGCTTCTCGATGGGCGCCCAGGGTCGGAGCACGCCCAGCCGCCGCGACGGCGACGCCCCGGTTTCATAGCCCATGCGGCTCCACAGGATCTCCATGTCCTCCGCCGTCTCCGTGAACAGCCCCGCCGTGTCGAGCGACGGCGCGAAGGGCAACGCCCCTTCGAGAGGCAGAAGGCCGAAGGTCGGCTTGAAACCGGCGATGCCGCAATAAGAAGCCGGCCGGATCACCGAGCCCATCGTCTGCGTCCCGAGAGAAAAAGGTACCATGCGCGCCGCCACGGCCGCCGCCGAACCGCTCGAGCTGCCGCCGGGAGTGCGCAGGCGGTCGCGCGGATTGCGCGTGGGCGCCGGATCGAAATAGGCGAAAGCCGTCGTTCGTGTCTTGCCCATCAGAATGGCGCCCCGCGCCCGGAGCTCGGCCACCAGGCGGGCATCGGTCTCGCCGCGCCTGCCGGCGTAGAGCGGGGAGCCGTATTCGGTCGCCAGCCCCTCGGTCTCGAAAATGTCTTTGGCGCCGAACGGCACGCCGCTGAGCGGTCCTTCGCCTGCCGGCGGTTGCGGCGCCACTTCGACCCAGGCCTGGACCTCGGTTTCCTGCCCGCGAATCCGCTCCGAGCAAACGGCCAGCACATTGGCCGGCGTCCTGGCTCCGGACTCAAGCCACTCGATCACCTGGGATAGAAACCCGCGCCGCCGGCCCACCTGACGCCTCCCGACCAGACTAGCGCAACCGCCTCAGCCGTTTTACGCTACAGTGGTGGGCTTAAGACGGAATGCTGCGAATCGTGATTCCCGACGACGCACCCGCCGTACTCGGTCGCAGCCGCGCTTACGAGCAGTGGCGCGCCCGCGCGGCCGGGCGCTACGCCATCGACTATTACGACACGCTCCCGGGCGCCGAAGAACGGCTGATCGAGCGCATCCGCGACGCCGATATCGTCGTCAACATCCGCTCGTCGTCGAAGTTCACTGCAGCCGTCCTGGACGCCTGCCCCAGACTCCGTCTGCTGTCGCTCTGGGGCACGGGCACCGATAACGTCGATCTGGCCGCCGCCGCGCGCCGCGGCATCACTGTCACCAACACGCCTTCGGTCTCCGCGCCGGCGATCGCCGAACACTGTCTGGCGCTGATGCTGGCCGTCGCGCGCCGCATCCCGCGTCTGGACGCCGAGGTCCGTCAGGGCCGCTGGCCGCGCGGATTCGTGAGCCTGATGCGCGGCAAAACGCTCGGCGTGATCGGCCTCGGGGCTATCGGGCAGCGCTTCGCCGCCCTCGGCCAGTCGATCGGCATGCGGGTGATCGCCTGGACGTTCCATCCCAAGCCTGAGCTGCCCTTCGAGCTCGTTCCTTTGGAGACCCTGTACCGGGAAAGCGACGTCGTCAGCGTTCACCTGCGCCTGTCGCCGGACACCGAGAAAATGATCGGCCGGGAGCAGTTT
>JBBIMZ010000238.1:0-2846 GCA_037444135.1 Solibacteraceae bacterium | reverse complement strand
CATGAAACCGGGTGCGATCTTCCTGAACACCGCACGGGGGCCGATTGTCGACGAGGAGGCGCTCGTCGAAGCGCTCGCGAGCGGCCGCCTTGCCGGGGCCGGGCTGGACGTGTTCCAGGTCGAGCCGCTCCCGCCCGGACATCCGCTCGCGCGGCTTGAAAACGTCGTGCTGACCCCGCATTCGGCCGGAGTGACGCCGGAGACGCTCGAAGCCGGCCTCCAGATGGCGCTCGAGAACGTAGAGAACTTTCTCGCGGGCGCGCCGACGAACGTGGTTTCAGCGCCCGGGCCGGCGGCGGGCGGCCGCGCTGCCGGGCTATCATAAAGGGATCGCAGCGGAACGCGTCCGAGGTCTCCGCACCCACTTATGGCCACCGTCACCGCACCCGCCTGGCGGATTCACCGCCGCCTCTATGACTGGGTCCTGTCCTGGGCCGAGCGGCCGCATGGCAGCCAGGCGCTGTTCTGGCTGGCCGTCGCCGAATCGAGCTTTTTCCCCATCCCGCCGGATCCGCTGCTCATCGCTTTGACGCTCGGATCGGTGCGTCGCTGGGCCCGCTTCGCGAGCCTGTGCACGATCGCCAGCGTCTTGGGCGGGGCGGCCGGCTACGCCATCGGGATGTTCTTCATGGACACGGTCGGCGTCAAGATCATCGACTTCTACCACGCCCAGGCCTATTACGAGCAGGTCCAAACCTGGTACCGGCGCTATGACGTCTGGATCGTCTTTGCGGCCGCCTTCACGCCGATCCCCTATAAGGTCTTCACGATCGCCTCCGGCGCCTTCCACATGAATCTCGCCGCCTTCTGCGCCGTCTCGCTCGTCGGCCGCGGCGCGCGCTTTTTCCTCGTCGCCGGTCTCATCCGCAAGGCCGGACCGCGCATCCAACCCTTTATCGACAAGCACTTCGACCGGCTGGCCATCGCCTTCGTCGTCCTCCTGGTCGGGGGGTTCGCGCTGATTCGCCTGGTCCGGTGAGCCGCCGCGCGCCGGTCACTCGAGCGGGGTCAGATAAATGTTGCGGAAGTGGATCAAGGCGCCTTCCGATTGCAGCGAGATCGCCCCGCGCGTGACGCTCGATCGCGTGGCGTGATTCACCAGATCGCCGTTCACCCACACCTTGATCTCGTCGCCGCGGCATTCGATCTCCATCTGGTTCCACTCGCCGACAGGTTTTTCCGAGCCGTCGGTCAGATTGATGTGGCGGCGACCCTTGCGCCGCGTCTCGGCATCAGGCACTTCGATGGTCGTGCCGATCACCCAGAAATCTCCGGCGTTGTCCTTGGCGAGCTGCACCTCGACGGATTTCGGCCAGGGCCCGAGCGCGTTCGGCGTGGTCGTATGCACGAGCACGCCGCTGTTGCCGCTCTGAGTTCCGGCCGGCCAGCGCCATTCGAGCGTCAGGCGATAGTTCTCGTACTCCTTCTCGGTGCGCAGGTAGCCGATCGGCTTGCCCTGGCAGACGAGGATGCCGTCCTGGACGCTCCAGACGGCGGAAGCCGGCGTGGTCGTGTCCTGCTGCTTGGCCTGGCTGTCCCACAGGTAATGGGTCCAGCCGGTCAGGTCCTTGCCGTTGAACAGGGGAATGGGTTTGGCCGCCGGCTGCACCGGGCCGGCGCCGACAACGAGGCCGGCCAGAAGAGCCGGCAGCGTCTTGAGAATCCGCATAGATGCTCCTTATGGCTTCGACTGCTGAGGTTGCGCGAGCCGGATCTCGCGCTCCGTCTCTATGATGATGGTCGGATCGAGCGGGTAGCGGCCTGTGCGCTCTCCGTAGACGGCCAGCCCCGCGGCCCTGCCCTCGCGCGGAACCTCGAAGACGAGCCGCACGACGGGCCGCGCGCGCAGGTTGTCCAGGAAACCGTCGAGCGCCGGCAGGTACAATTCGCTCCGGATCAGGTAGCCGTAGCTGCCGTGGTGGAACGCCGCCTGGTGCGACAGCACGCCGCGCGCATCGGCCGGGTCGTCGGCCAGCTCGACCGGCTCGAGGCGGTGGCCGTTGACGATGATATTGACCGTGCCGGGGTGTTTGCGGCCGTCGGTCTGAGGGTAGTCGAGCGGCGTGACCTGCTGCGGCCAGTCGAGCCGTTCATCGCGGGCTTTCGTGCCGAGTTCGGCCAGCACTCCCAGCCGCACCGGACGCGCCTCGATCACTTCGGGCGGCACGTCGAACTGATACTCGACCATGCCGGACCCGAGGATCCACTGCTTCGCGCTGTCGGCGCGGCGCGCCAGGCGCATCTGGCCCCCGGCGCCGGTCCAGTAAGCGGCGTGAACGGCCAGCGGCGAGCAGCGGAGAACGATCCGCCGGGCGTCGAGCCGTTCCGTGGGAGGACCCTGCCGCCAGGCGATCAGATTGACGAAGTTCGCCGCCAGGCGCTTGCCGGAGCCGTCGACAAGTTCCATCGTCAGAGCGCCGACGAAACTGCGGCCCTTGGCCAGCGTGGCCACCAGCGGCTTCTGCGGCGTGACGCGGTAGCGAGCCCAGGTGACCGGCCGCGCATCGAGTTCGGCGCGCACGTCACGGCCCAGGTCATCGACGCCCACAAGCCGCGGCTTGATCATGACCTCGCCGTCGCGCTCGGAGAAGTGGCTGACAAACACCGGCACCTCGACGTCGGCGCCGGGCTCGGCCACGATGGCGGGCGGGCCGTCGAAGCCCACGAAGTCCTCCCCTTGCAGGTCGGCCACGGTCATCTTGTCGACGAAGGCGTCGTATCCGTATTCCTTCGGCGAGCGGTCGTAGTTGACCAGGCCGTTATGCTCGAACTCGATGTCGGTGAGTTCGGTGTAGATGTAGCACTGGATCTTCTCGTGATTGCGCAGCAGCGTAGTCAAGTAGCGG
>JBBIMZ010000237.1:0-6133 GCA_037444135.1 Solibacteraceae bacterium | reverse complement strand
GGACCCGTTCACACTCGATGCGGCTCTGAACCAGGAAGCCTTCGGCGCGGACCGCACCGCGCTGCTGGCCCGGCTGGCGCAGCTCGAAGCCGCTTCGCTTGCCGGGGAGGGTTTCGTGATGGCTCGGCCGGGAGCCCGCGCCCTCTCGGTCGGTCCCTGCGTGGCGCGCACGGCGGAGGCGGCGCGCGTGTTGCTCGAGTGGGCGTTCTCCCGCCACGCGGGCGAGGCGGTTTTCTGGGATCTGCTGCCGGCCAACGAGGCGGCCGTGGCGCTCGCTCGCCGGTTCGGATTCGCGCCCGCGCGGAGGCTGGTCCGGATGGTCAGGCGCGGCCGCTCCTCCGGCGAGCCCTGGTCGGGAAATCCCGCCCTCGTGTATGCGGCGGCGGGCTTCGAGTACGGCTGATCCCCGATGAAGAGGAAACGCTACGTCTGGAAGCTCAAGGAGCGTGAACTCCAGCTCGGCGACCGCACGCTCATCATGGGCGTGCTCAATGTCACGCCCGATTCGTTCTTCGACGGGGGCAAGTATGCCGACCCGGACCGCGCCTTCGCCCGCGCGCTCGAGATCGAAGAGCAGGGGGCGGATCTGATCGACATCGGCGCCGAGTCGACGCGGCCCGGTTCGGCGCGCATCTCCGAGGCCGAGGAGCTGCGCCGTTTGGTGCCGGTGCTCAAGCGCCTGCGCGGCAAGCTCGTGATTCCCATTTCCGTCGACACCTACAAGTCCGGCGTGGCGGCCAAGGCGCTCGCCCTCGGCGCCGAGATCATCAACGATCCGAGTGCGCTGACGTTTGACCCGGGCATCGTGAAAGTCGCCGTGCAGCACGACGCCGGGCTGGTGCTCAACCACATGCGCGGCACCCCGGACACCTGGGCCAAGCTGGGTCCGCTGCCCGATGTGATGAAAACGGTGCGCCAGGAGCTTGCAGCGTGCGTCCACCGCGCCGGCCTCGCCGGCTTGGACAAAGCGCGCATCGTCGTCGACCCGGGTCTCGGCTTCGGCAAACGCAAAGAGCAGAATTTCGAACTGCTGGCGCGCCTAGGGGAGCTGGCGGCGCTCGACCTTCCCATTCTGGTGGGCCCTTCCCGGAAGTCCTTCCTCCCCGGACCCGACGAGACGGGGAAGCTGTTCGGCACGGCTGCCGCCGTCACCGCGGCGATCCTCGCCGGGGCGCACATCGTGCGCGTTCACGACGTCAAGGAGATGGCGCCGGTCGTCCAGGTGGCCGATGCGATCGCGCAGGCGCGCTGAAGCCGCGCGGCGCGCATATACTGAAATCCATGTTGACGCGCCGCGAGTTCCTCCAGGATTCCGCCGCCGCGGCCTTCGCCGGAGCTCAGAGCCCGGGCGGCGACGCGTGGTTCGACCGCCCGATGCGCTGGGGCCAGCTCGTGCTGGCCGAGGACGATCCGGGCAACGGACGCTATGACCCGAAGTTCTGGATCGACTTTTTCCGGCGCACGCACTGCGATGCGGTGAACCTGAGCGCCGGCGGCTGCGTCGCCTACTACCCGACCAAGATCCCGTTCCACCACCGGAGCCGCTGGATGGGTGACGGCGACCCGTTCGGGGAGCTGCTCGACGCCTGCAAGAAGATGGGAATGGTGGTCGTGGCGCGCACCGATCCGCATTCGATCCTCGACGACGCGGCCGCGGCCCACCCGGAGTGGATCCAGATTACCGCCGCCGGCGAAAAGCGCCGCCATTGGGCCACGCCCGGCCGCTGGGTGACCTGCGCCCTGGGGCCGTACAACTTCGAGTTCATGACCGAGGTCCACCGCGAGATCGCCACGTTGTACCCGGTGGACGGGATCTTCTCGAACCGATGGGCCGGCCACGGTGTCTGCTACTGCGAGCACTGCCGGCGGAACTTTCATGAGGCTCATAAAATGGAGCTGCCGCGCACCGACGATCCCCGCGATCCGGCTCGCCGCGCTTACATCCTGTGGCGCCAGCAGCGGCTGTTCGAGCTCTGGCGGCTGTGGGACGCCGAGATCCGCAAGATCCGGCCCGGGGCGCGCTTCATCGCCAACTCGGGCGGCGGGGCGCTGAGCGACCTCGACATGAAAACGATCGGCGACCTCGCCGATACGCTGTTTGCCGACCGCCAGGCGCGCCGCGGCCTGACGCCGCCGTGGGCGGCGGGCAAGAACGCTAAGGAGTACCGCGCGACGCTGGGGCGGAAAGCCATCGCCGGCATCACCAGCGTCGGCGTCGAGGAGCCTTACCGCTGGAAGGATTCGGTGCAGCACGGCGACGAGATCCGCCTCTGGATGGCCGACGGCGTCGCCCACGGCATGCGGCCCTGGTTCACCAAGTTCTGCGGCGTCGTTCATGACCGGCGGTGGCTCAAGCCGGTTGAAGAGTTCTACGCATGGCATCACCGCGTGGAGAAGTACCTGCGCAACGAAGAGCCGCTGGCGCGCGTGGCGCTGGTCTATTCGCAGCAGACGGCGTGGTTCTACGGCGGCCCGCAGGCGCGCTCGAAGGTGGAGGACCACATTCTCGGCTGGTACCACGCGCTGGTGGAGGCGCGCATCCCGTTCGAGATGCTCCATGACGGCCTGCTCGACGAGGAGCATACCCGCGCCTTCCGCACGCTGATTCTGCCCAACGTGGCCGCGCTTTCCAGCGCCCAGTGCGAGCAGCTTCGGGCCTTCGTGCGGCGCGGCGGAAGCCTGGTGGCGACACTCGAGACCTCGCTCTACGACGAATGGGGCGAGCCGCGCAAGGACTTCGGCCTCGGGGACCTGTTCGGCGTCCGCTACACCGGCCGCTTCACGCCGCGGATGCAGAATTCCTATCTGACGGTGCGCCCGCCGCACCCCATCCTCCGGGGATTGGAAGACGCCGGACGCATCATCAACGGCGTGCAACGCGTCGACGTCGCCGCCGTCGAGAGGTTCGAGAAGCCTCCGCTGACGCTCGTGCCGAGCTATCCGGACCTGCCGATGGAGGAGGTGTATCCCCGGCAAGTGGAAACCGACATCCCCGAAGTCTATCTGCGCGAGATCGGCCAGGCCCGCATCGTCTATTTTCCCTGGGATATCGACCGCACCTTCTGGGAGGTTCTGTCGATCGATCACGGCAGGTTGCTGGCCAATGCCGTCGAGTGGGCCACCAACGAGGAGCGTCCGGTCACCGTCACCGGTCCGGGCGTGCTCGACATCGCGGCCTGGCGCCAGCGCGACTCGATCACAGTGCACCTGGTGAACCTGACCAACCCGATGATGATGAAAGGCCCGTACCGCGACGTGATTCCGGCGCCGGCGCAGACGGTGCGGATCCGCCTGCCGCAAGGCAGGACGGCTCGCAGAGTACAATTGCTCGTGAGCGGCACGAGCCCCCGCGCCGACCGGGCGGGGGATGCACTTACCGTAACCGTCCCGTCAATCGGGCTTCACGAAGTCGTTGCCATCGACATATAAGGTGAAGGACATGAACCGTAGCAAGTTGTCGCGCTTGGCGGCGGGCGTCGCGTTCGCCGTGTTACTGGTCATCGCGCTGACGGGCCAAGGTGGCGAGGTGATCGCAGTTGAAATCGGCAAGCACAACACCGACCTGCTGCCCAAGGGCAAGGAAGCCGACGGCATTATCGGAGATTTCGTGCTCAAAAACGACAAGGTGATCGCGCTCGTTTCGGGCAATCTGCCCGCCCGGCGCGCCAACATGAGCACCGAATACCGCTTCCCCACGCCGGGCTGCCTTTATGACCTGGATCTGGTCGGGGAGAACAACGACCAGCTCACCGTGTTCCGGCCGGGCGACCAGGGCGGGGAGCTCTCCTGGGTCCGTGTGGTCGGCGACGGCAAGGACGGCTCGGCGCGCGTCGAGGCCGTGCGCACCGCCGCCAAAGGGAACGGGCTGTACGTCCGCCACGAGTACCGGCTCGACCGCGGCTGGCAGCATGTGCTGGTGACCTCGACTTACCGCAACGAGTCACGCGAGCCGGTCAAGATCGAGCCGCGCCCCGTCTGGAAGGGCTTTTCCAAAGAATGGACGGTGGGCCCCATTCAGGTCGCTGACGCGATCGACCCGTTCGACAAGCGGGCCTACGCGTGGGGCCTGGCGAGCGGCGGCGCCCTCGAAAAAGAAGTCGAGCTCGCGCCGGGCCAGGAGCGCACTTACTCGATCGCGGTCGCCGTGGCCGCCTCTCCGGCCGCCGCCTACGGCCTGATCGCCGGTCTGACCCAGCCGACAGGGCGGATCTCCGGCGTGGCCAGGGAGACGGACGGCGATCCGGCCGTGCATGCCGCCGTCGAGTTTCCGGTCGCCGGCGAAAGCCTGCCGGCCTACCCGGACGGCAGCGGCCGGTTCGACTTGGTCTTTCCCGCCGGCACGTATCTGGCCCGGCTCGTGGACATCGGGCGCGATCCGGTCGAGCGCCAGATCACGATCCGCAAGGGCAACAAGGGCGAGCTGGACTTCACCCTCGAGCCGGCCTCGGCCGTCCACTTCGAGATCAACGACGAGCTGGGCCGGCCCCTGCCTTGCAAGGTCCAGTTCCTCGGGCGCGAGGGCACGCCGACGCCGAACTTCGGCACCGACTACCGCGCCAAGGGCGGCAATCACCAGTACCAGTCCTACAACGGCCGGTTCACGCAACAGGTCCCGCCGGGCAAGTATCTGGTGCGGATCACACGCGGGCCCGAGTACGACCTGGTGGAGCGCGAAATCGAGGTCGGCAAGGGCCGGCAGATCACGGTGTCGGCGGTCCTCCGGCGCACCGTGAACACGAAGGGTTGGGTGGCGACCGACTTCCATGCCCACTCGACCCCGAGCGGCGACAATTACTGCAACACCGATGACCGCATCACGAACTTCGCCGCCGAAGGGCTCGAATTCGTTCCCACAACCGAACATAACCGGCTCTACGACTGGACGCCCCACATCGAGCGGCTCGGTCTCCAGCGGCATCTCAAGACGATCGTCGGCATCGAGCTGACCGGGCCGGGCCAGCACTTCAACTCCTTCCCGCTTCAAGTGGTGCCGTTCGCCCAGGACGGCGGCGCGCCCGCCTGGCAGTACGATCCGCGAATCAACGCGATCGTTCTCCGAAACCTCTTCGAGGGAGGTCCGGACCGCTGGGTGCAGGCCAATCATCCCACGGTGGGCTGGGTCTTCAACGACATGAACCAGGACGGCGTCGCCGACGGCGGCTATGTCGGCTTCGAGCGCATGGTGGACGCCGCCGAAGTCTGGAGCACGGAGATTCTGAACCTAAACCCCTATTACGAACTCCGCCGCTCGGACCGCAAGCCCCAGATCATGGAGAACCGCACCTTCGGCTGGCTCCAGATGCTCAATCAGGGCCGGCACGTCTGGTGCGTGGCGGTGAGCGATTCGCACCGCATCTTCGGCAACGGCGCCGGAAGCTGGCGCACCTACGTTCCCAGTTCGACCGACGAGCCGGGCGAAATCGACTACCGCGAGATCATCCGCAACGCCAAGGCGGGCCGCATGATGATCACCAACGGGCCGTTCCTCGAAGTGACGACCGAGGACGGCCGGCCGATCGGCGCGCGCGTCATCTCCGCCGGCGGCATCCGCCTGAAGGTCCGCGTGCAGGCGCCGAACTGGTTCGACGTCGACCGCGTGCAGGTGCTGGTGAACGGCCGGCCGCGCCCGCAGGACAACTATACGCGCGCCACGCACCCGCGGATGTTCAAAGACGGCGTGGTCAAGTTCGATGAGACGCTGGCGGTGGCGCTCCAGCAGGACGCGCATATCATCGTCGTCGCCACCGGCGAGAACTCGAACCTCGAGAAAGGCTGGGGGCTGAGCTGGGAGTCGGGCATGCACCCGGTGGCCTTCACCAACCCGATCTACGTCGACGTCGACGGCAAGGGCTTCGAGCCGAGCGGCGACACGCTGGGCCACCCGCTGCTGGTGGCAAAACGGTGAAAACAGCCCGCCAGGCTCGGAGGAGCGGCCGGTAGTCAGGTCCGCTGCTAAAGCGGCGGACTCCCCTGTCGAGAAAAAGGCCGGGGAGGGGTGTGCCTGAGGACGGCCGGGCTCGATGGCACAAAATGGCTTTTGTCTCCAAGATTTTTCTTGCAATCGGCGAACTTATGGCGTAAATGGCCCTGGAGGTCGCCTCTCTGGACGACAAGCTCGATCGGGAAGAGATTC
>JBBIMZ010000236.1:0-6171 GCA_037444135.1 Solibacteraceae bacterium | reverse complement strand
CGGGAAAAAGCTGAGGCAGCCGGCATCGGCGAGCGCATTCACGCGGCGGCCGGCATACTCAGCCCCGATGGCTTGCGCGCCGTCTTCGATCACCGCGCAGCCGCGGCAGCGGGCCTCGCCGAGGATCGGCGCCATGTCGGCGCTGCCGCCGAACAGATGCACGGCGATCACGGCGCGGGCGCCAGGCTCTCGCCGCAACACCTCGGCCAGCGATCCGGGATCCAGATTGAAGGTGCGCGCATCGATATCCGCGAAGACCGGGACGGCCCCGGCGCGGGAGACGGCTCCCGCCGTCGCAAAAAATGTGAACGGTGTCGTCACGACGCGGTCGCCGGGACCGATTCCCAGTGTGCGGAGGGCCAGATAGAGGGCGTCGGAGCCGGAAGCGCAACCCACGGCGAAGCGCGCTCCGCAGTATCCGGCGATCGCCTCCTCGAGCCAGGTGACTTCCTCGCCGAGCACGTAGCGGCCGGAGTCGGCCACGCGGGTCAGGGTCTCGACCAGTTCGTCACGGATCTCCCGGTGGAGCGCTTCCAGATCGAGCAGCGGGATCGGTTTCACGGCCGGCCGGGCGCGTAGCTCTCCTGATAGGCGGTCCGCTCGTTCGTCACCGTGAACGAGCCGTCCTTGCGCGCGGCCAGCCGCAAGCCGTGGCCGCAACCCTCCGCCGTGAGGTTGGCGATGTACTTTTCGGCCACGTTGTGCTCGGGTCCGCCCGCGAGCGCGTAGTGAAGTTGCCAGAAGCCCTTCAGGCCCGGTGAGCTCTGGATCACCTTCCAGGCGCCCGGGGAGCCGCCTTTCTTGGCGCCATTGTTCATGATGGCCACGCGCGGCGCCAGCGCGTGCACGAGCTGGGGGGCGTTCGAAGCGTCCAGGCCGTGATGCGTCGTCAAGTAGACGTCGACGGGACCGATTTTGGCGGACGGGCAGGCCAGCGCCAGCTCCGTGTTCCAGGTGATGTCGCCCAGATCGATGAACGAGAACTTGCCGTACCGCACGAGGATGCCGACGGACCGGGCGTTCTCGGTCGGGTCGTCTTTCTTGCGCTCGGCCGTCTCGCACTGCGGATTCGCTTTTCCGCCTTCCGGCAAGGGCTTGGCGATGACGTCGCCGCGCGCGCACACGACCTGGACTTCGGCGCCGCGCAACGGGATCCGGTCGCCGGCCTTCACCACGATGTGCTTGCCCTTGGCCCGCACGGGATAGTAAGCCGCGGCCAGCTTCTCGGCCCCCGGGCCCGTCTCCGTGTTGTCGCCATGATCGACGAAATGGACGATCGGGATCCGCTCGGCCAGTTGCGGCACGCCTCCGACGTGATCGGTGTGGTAGTGCGTCACCAGCATGAAGTCGATCTGTTTGAGTCCCGCCTTCCGAGCCGTCTGGGCGATGCGCTCAGCGTCCCTGCCCTCGAAGCCGGGCCAGCCGGCGTCGACCAGCATCGACTGGCCGGCCGGAGTCACGATGAGCGTCGCCTGGCCGCCTTCGACGTCGATGAAGTACAAATCGAGCGTGTCGGAGGCCGCAAACAGAGTCAGGGCCGACAGCGACAGGCACAGGGCGCGGGCGATCTTCATGGCTTGAATCCTAACACAGCCGGCCGCTCAGGTCCGGCGCTGCGGAAACAGCCGGGCCGGATTCTCCTCGAGCAGCAGACGCGCGATCTCGACCGCTTCGGCTTCCGCGCAAAATCCTTCCTCGACCTTTTCGGCCAGCACTTGGGCGATGTTGCGACGGGCGATCTTCAGGTGCGCGTAGCTGAGCTCGGCATAGCGGTAATCGCCGCCGAAGCCGAAGATCTTGTTCACCGGGACCGTCTCGAGAAACTCGTGCAGCGCCCGCCGCGCTACGGCTGGCGAAATGACGTGGGCCCAGCAGAAATCGGCGTGGACGTTAGGAAACAGCTTCGCCAGCACGGCAAGTTCGCTTTGGTAGGGATAGCTGATGTGGAACAGGTCGAAGTTCACCTTCGGATAGAGAAAGAAGAGATTCGTGAGCAGCGTCGGGTTCGTGTTGGCGATGAAGCCGCCGTTGCCCGCGAGCAGGCCGGTGTGGATCTGCACGGGAACCCGGTGGGCCTCGGCGAGCCGGATCAGATGGTGGAACATATGGTCTTCCAGGTCCCGCAACGGCCGTTCGACCCGGCTGCGGAAGCCCTCCGGCGGCCGCGCGTCGCCCCGCATCAGGCGCTCAAAGGCGACGGCCGCCGCCGTCTCCGGCACTTCCCGAAAATGAAGATCCCGGTTGTAGGCGATTGTGGTCTTCACGGTCACCATGCCCGCGGCCAGACTCTGCTCGAAGCTCCGTTCCATGGCGTGCTTCAGGCCGTCGAGCGAAGTGATCGAGACGCCGGTGAGTTTTTCAAGCTGGGCGACGTCGTCGCGCGAGCCGGCCAGGATGAAACGGTCGAACTTGCGCGCCAGCACGAAAAATTCCGGATCCGGCGCCACCGGCGCGGCGTTCCAGTAATCGTCGAGCACCGAGTAGCGGATACGGGCGCGCTCTCGCAGCACGCGCCGGTAGAGGCCCGGTTTGTTGGCGGCCGCGATGGCCCCATTGATTTTCTCCAATGTCGCGCCGCTGATCTCGGCCACGCCATAGAGGTCCCGGATCGCGATGCGAAGCGCCTGGCCGTAGCCGGTGAAGCGTGCGTGTTTCCAGTAGGGCTCGAAGGCGCGCCAGCGCTGGGCCGGCGACAGATCCCGGGCGGAGGCGGCCGCCGCCGGCATCCCCGCCGAGATCACGTCGTTCATCGCGTAGTGGCCGGCCAGCGTGAAAAAATCCACCGGCTGGGAGACGCGTTCCGCCTCGGGAAGGATGTGCTCGTGGGTGTTGACCACCTGGATGCGGTCCACCGCCTGCCGGATCCGCTCGGCCAACGAGCGCGAGCGCGCCGGCTGGGCGCCGCCCGCCGCCGGAGCGGCCAGACCCGCCCAAAACCACTTTCGTCGTGAGATCATCGATCCTGCTCCCGTCCGGCGATTCTAGCAGCCGCCGCGTCATAATACTGGCTATGCGGAGGGAAACTACGTGCGCGGCCTTGCTCGCGTTGCTGTCGAGCGCCGCCGCCGCCCAGCAGCAGGACCGGATCCGGCTGGGGCTCTTCACCGCCATGCCGGTCAAGTGGGATCTCGAGGCCAACTGGAAGGTCTTTGAGTCCACCGTCGAAGCCTACTCGGAACAGCGGCTCGACCTCGTCGTGACGCCCGAATGCTTCCTGGACGGCTACGCCGCCTCGGCGAGCGACTGGACGCCGGAGCGTTTCGAGCGCATCGCGCAGGACGCCGCCAGTCCGTATCTGGCGCGCCTGCGGGCGCTCGCGGAGCGGCAGCGCACCTTCATCCTCTTCGGCTACACGGAGATGCGCGACGGCAAGTTCTACAACACCGCGCTGCTGGTGGACCGCGGCGGGCGCCAGCTCGGCCGGTACTCGAAGACGCACCTCCAGAACCACGACCTCCGCTTTGCGCCCGGAAGTGATCTGCCGGTCTTCGATACGCCGTGGGGCAAGCTGGGCGTGCTGATCTGCGCCGACCGGCGCTGGCCGGAGACCGCCCGCGTGCTGCGGCTGAAAGGCGCGCGCCTGACGCTCATCCCTTCATATGGAATGTGGCACCTGGACAACGAGTGGTGGATGCGCACGCGCGCCTACGAGAACGAGAACTTCGTGGCCTTCACGCATCCCAACGTGGCCTTTGTCGCCGACCCGCACGGGCGCATCGCCGCCAAGCTCCAGTCCAACCGCCCCGGAATCCTCGTCTATGACGCCGATCTGGCCGAAGTGACCGAGACGCGCCACCTCCGCGACCGCCGCCCGGAGCTCTACCGCGAGATCGTGACGCCGCTTTCAAACGGCAGTGTCCTTCCAAAATAGCTCGGCGTCGGAACGGCGCACGTAGTTGGCGTCCACCGCCGCCGGGTCGAGAGCCCGGCCGCTTCGGTAGAGATCCGCGGCGATCAGCCCGACTGCCCCCGCGATCGCCCGCGGCGCCACCGTCAGCGGCGCCTGCTCGAAGCGCGTGCCGGCCAGGGCGGCCCGAAACGGCGTAAAGTCGGTCGAGACGAACTCGAGCTCGGCGTGCGGCAACGAGCTCAGCCAGGCGGGAAACCGCATCACCACTTCCGGCTGTGCGAGCCGGAGCGCTGCGTCGTAAACCGCCCCGTAGATCTCGCCCCGGCGCGCATCCATCACGACGGCGCGTACCGGCGCCGTTCCGAACCAGGCGAGCGCCTGGAGGTTGGAGACCGTCACGACGGGCTTACCCGTCGCCTCCGCCAGGCCCTTGACGGCCGCCAGACCCACTCGGACTCCGGTGAACGCCCCCGGGCCGGAAGCCGACGCGAAGCAATCGAAGTCGGCGGCCGTCAGGGCGTGCCGGGCGAGCAGGCGCTCCAGATGCTCGAACAGAATCTGGGAGAAGCCCTCGGGCGCGTGCAGCGGAACCTCCTCGACGAGCCTGTCATCCTCGACGATGGCGAGGCTGCCGAACTCGGCCGTCGTATCGAGCGCCAGAATGCGCGTCTTCACTTCGTCAACGTGTACACCCGGTTCAAAGAATAGACCTTCCCGTAGGCATTCATCCCGTAAAGCCGGAGCGTCAGGCTGGCCGGGAGCGTGCCCGCCAGTTTCTCAGGGATTCGGAATGTGCCCGACTCGCCCGTTCCAAGGACGCGAAACCCCTGGCCGCCGGCGGCCACCTCGCCCGTCCACAGGTACAGCATGCTCGAAGTGGCGCGTGTCTGCCGCGTCAGTTTGACGGAGTATGCGACCGGTTGCCCCACCGGCAGCGAAGCGGCCGCGGGCTCGGCGACTTCAAACGGAACGCGCTTGGGATCGAGTTCGACCTCTTGAACCGGCACGCGGCGCGACTCGAAATACCATTGCTCGAGCATGCTCTTCTTGTGCCCGTCGCGCGAGAGGTGCAGCACCCAGTCGTGATCAAGATTGGGGGGGCGGCCGGCGAAGCGCTCCCCTTTGTACTCCTTCTTCTCTCTGATGTATTCCCCTGTGACGGGATTGAACCAGTAGACCTGGTAACTCCTCTTTTCCGTAATTAGCTCGACGGGGCCGGGTTTCTCCAGATATACGATATATTCGACGCCCGTAAGAGCCAGCGCGCGGCCGCCGTCGACCTCGAAGTACGGCTCCAGTTCCCAGTGCCGCGTCTTCGAGAAAAAGTCGAACCAGTAAGTCATCTGGCGGGCGCCGGGAGAGTCCAGATACTGCGCGTCGGGTTCGAACTTTCTCCCGCCATAGACGCCGGTGTTGCCGAACGTCGGGTACTGGCCGTTCATCGTGGCGTTCCACAGACGCTTGCGGAACGTGTCGGTGTCGACGTGGTGGGGATGGGACTTGCCGGCCCCGCTGTCCTCGTAGGCAAACTCAGCGTTGACCTGCGGCACGGTATAAAGCTGATGCTCGATGGCGCCGAGGGCGGTGTCGGAAGACTGGTAGACGAGATAATCCATCCAGCCGTCGGCGAGCAGCGGCGAGGAGGTGCTCACCGTATGCGTCGAGCGCGGATGCTGATACGGATCGATCTTCTTGAGCAGCGTCCCGATCTCACGGAGAATGCCGCGGCCGTCGTTGTACTCTTCGAACTCCTGCACTCCCTGCCAGGTGATGTTCATCGGCGAGTAACGCGCCACCAGATAACGGACGTAACGTTCGCGGTCGCGCCACGTGGGGAAGAGCTTCACCAGGTGATTCTCGTCTCCGGCCAGAATCAGATCGGCCGTGATGCCCTTGCTGTTCATATAGAGGATGCGCTGGTCCAACTCGCGGAAATAGGCCGGATTCGGCTCTTCGGGGCTAAAGTAAGCGGGCGGCTGGGCGCCTTCGCGGATCACAAGCCCGCGGATGTGGTTGAACTTCTGCGCTGCGCGCGTATCCACCATCTTTTCAAACAGAGCACGGTCCATCGTGGCGAAGCGGTAACTGGTGTCGCCCATCCACAGATGGGGGATCGGACGGACCTTGCCTTCGGTGTAAGAGAAGTGGCGCACGTTAGCCACTTTGACGAAGCCCGGCGAGTTCGACGCCGCGGCTGTGAACTGCCCGGTGCGGCCGCTGAACCGTGCGATGTTACCCGTGAGGCGGTAGTCCCACTGGCCCGCCTCCGGCGGCGCGAAGCGGATCACCATGCGCCGGCCGCCGTCCCAGAAGGCTTCCAT
>JBBIMZ010000235.1:0-6176 GCA_037444135.1 Solibacteraceae bacterium | reverse complement strand
GGCCAACTCCAACTCCTGCGAGCCGATGAAAGCCGCCGCACGCCAGTTCGTCAGCCAGTTCGCCAACCAGCGCGACCGGCTGGGTCTGGTCACTTTCGGCATGACCTACCTGCTGGCCTATCCCCCATCCCAGAATTTCAAGACCAGCACGCCGAGCCTGGACACGGTCCTCAGCAACATCCGGTGCTCAGGCGGCACCGGGACGGCCCAGGCTCTTAGGAAAGGTTACGAGCAGCTGCACGCCATAAACGAACCGGGAAGCCTGAACCTGATCGTGTTCTTCACCGACGGGCTTCCCAACGGCATCACGGCGGCATTTCCTGTCAAAACCCGGACCGACACGCGATACGGCTACGGCGCTGACGGCTACAGCTCGACCAGTTCGCAATACTCGATGCTGCCGAGCACCTGCCGGGACGCCGAGGGAGATTCTTACGACCGCAACGCGGGCGCCTCCTCGCCACAGTATTCGGCGCCCAATTGGAACCCCAACTGGAACCCGGCGCCGAAGCTCGGCGTGCTCGCGGCAGTGAACAACGCCACGGCGAGCACCGGAGGAACCTACGGCATTACCTTCATGCAAGCCACCTCGCTCACCCAACACAACGAGACGCCGATCACCGACAGCGCCGGGTGCCGCTTCGCCACCAACGGCTGGTACGTGCGGCGCGACATCGCCTACATTCCCGACGCCGACTACTTCGGTAATTCGACCAGCGGCTACAACAGCGTTCCCCGGTTCACCAGCGGCGTCTATTCGGGCAAGATCCGGCCGGACAAGCCCGACGCCATCGGCAAAGCTTCCAAGAACGCCGCCGACAACGCCGCGCGGCGCATGCGGCAGGATCCGAACCTGTCCGTAGTGATCTACTCGATCGGGCTCGGGGATCCAAACAGCGGTGCGCCGCCGGACGAGGACTTCATGAAACGCGTGGCGAACGACCCTTCGAGTCCGGTCTACGCTCCCAACGAGCCGACCGGCCTCTACGTGTTTGCGCCGAACAACACTCAGCTCAATCAAGCCTTCGCGCGAGTCGCCTCCGAGATCCTCCGGATCGCTCGCTGAGCGGCGCCGGCGGGCGCGTTTGCTATGCTGAACGGTTGACGCGCATTCGTCCTTTCCGAGCCTACCGCTACACGCCGAAAGCCGGGCCGGCGGCCGACCTGTTGACCCAGCCCTACGACAAGATCACGCCGGAGATGCAGGCGCGCTACCTGGCCCGGAGCCCGTACAATCTGGTGCGAATCATCCTGGGGCCGCAGCAGCCCGGCGACTCGGCCGCCGAGAACGTCTACACCCGCGCCGCCCGCTACTGGCGCAACTGGCGGGAGCAGGGGCTGGTGGCAGCCGATACCGAGCCGGCGTTTTACCCCTACTTCCAGGAGTTTCGCCACCCCGACACGGGCGAGCGCCTGATCCGCAAAGGCTTCATCGGCCTGGGACCGGTCGAGGACTATTCGGCCGGAGTCGTCTTCCGGCACGAGCAGACGCTCAGCGGTCCTAAGCGCGACCGCCTCGAACTGCTGAGGCACGCCCGCGCCCATTTCGGTCAGATCTTCATGTTGTATTCAGATCCCGACGGCACGATTGACGCGCTCGTTGAAGAAGCGGCTTCGCGCGTCCCTCTCGTCGAGGTCACCGACGAATACGAGGCGGTGCACCGGCTGTGGCGGCTGGCGGAGCCGAAAGCCGTCGCCGAGATCCAGCGCCTCATGGCCCCGCGGAAGCTCCTCATCGCCGACGGCCATCACCGCTACGAGACGGCGCTCGAGTTCCGGCGCGAGAACCCGGAGCTCGAGGCGGCGCGGTGGGTCATGATGACGTTCGTCAACATGCACTCGCCGGGGCTGAGAATTCTGGCCACGCACCGCGTGTTGAGCGGGCTGCCGGAGGGCGCGGGCCGGCGGTTGCTGGAGGCGGCCCGCTCACGCTTTCGAGTAGAGCGGCTCAGCTCGCTGGCGGCGCTCCGCGAGCGCTGGGCCGTGCCGGCGATGGAGACGATCCGCGTCGGGGTTGCGCTCCGGGATCCGGAGGGCCTGTACATGATCGAGGCGGCGCGGGAGGCCGGCCGGCTCGACGTGGCCTTCCTGCACGAGGAGCTGCTGGGGCGGATTCTCGGCATCGGCGAGGACGACGTGCGGGAGGAGAGGTTCCTCAGCTACGTCCGCGGGCTGGAGGCCGCCGCGTCGCAAGTGCGCTCCGGCAGCGCCGACTTGGCGTTCCTGCTCGAGCCGGCGACGGTCGGGCAGGTGGCCCAGGTCGCCTTCGGCGGAGGGGTGATGCCGCAGAAATCGACCGATTTCTATCCGAAGCTGCTCTCCGGTTTGACGATCTTCAGCCTCGAGGCGGGTTGCTGAGAGCGCCTCACCGGACCGGCGCGAGCCTGACGGCGCGGCCTGTGGCGGCCGATTGCCTGGCCGCTTCGAGGATCTCGACCACACCGACGTTCATCTCCAGACCCACCAGCTCGCCGAGCGGCCGGCCCGTGCGGACCGCGTGCGCCATGTGCGCCACCGGATCGGAGCGCTCCGGCGGGAGTGGATCGAGCGGCAAGGTCCGGGGGGGTTCGCGCCCCGATCGCAGTTCGGCGGCCTCGCGGGTCACCGTCACGCTCCCGTTCAGGCCGAAGACCTCCAAGTCCTGAAAGCTGCGGGGTAGGTCCCAGCTCCCTTCGAACAGCCCGACGCCCCCGGGGTAGGAGAGAATCATCGTGGAGTTGTCTTCGACCTTGGGGAACGTCTCGGGCCGGAGATAGTTGACGTGCGCGTAGACTTTCTCGGGCCGGCCGAGGAACCAGAGGCTCCAAAGCGCGTTATAGCAGCCGAAATCGATCAGGGCGCCGCCGCCGTTGCGCTCCGGATCGGTCAGCCAGGCGAAGAAATACTTGCTGCGGGCGCCGCTCGAGCCCGGGCCGCCGTGTCCGACGATGCCCCGCAGGCGCCATACCCTCCCCAGGGCGCCTTCGGCAGCCGCACTCCGGGCGGCATAATTCGACGGCCACCAGGCCATCTGGTAGTTGGTCATTACCTGGATTCGGTGGCGGCGCGCCAGCTCGCGGATGACCAGGGCGTCGCGGAGGGAGGCGGCGAGCGGCTTTTCGAACATAACGTGAATGCGGCGTGGGGCGCAGGCCTCGACGATCTCCAGGTGGCGGTTGTTTTCGACAAACGCCCAGACGATATCCGGTTTGGCCGTGTCGAGCATCTTCCGGTAGTCGGGGGCGAACAGCTCTTCGGGCGCGCCGAGCTTGCGCGCTTCGGCGATCAGCTCGGGGTTGGATTCGGCGATCGCCACCAGTTTCGGCGAACTCTGGCGGATCATCCGCTCCAGGTGCCCCCAGACGTGCGAATGAACCAGGCCGATGACGGCGATCTTGATCTGTTGGGCCCCGAGCGGCAGCGCCGACAGGGCGGTCAGGAGGAGCAGAGCTCTCATGGCGGCTTCCTTACTGTGCCAGTGTATCTGGTGGCGCGCGACGGCGAAATTGTTTACGCTTGTTTCCGGAGAGGGTTCCCGGAACGGGCTTGTTGGTGGTTAAATAGATTAGGGCAAATCCACCACGGAAGGAGTGGAGGGCGGATGAGACGGCTTCTGTCGATTGTGGCTGGCCTCGGCAGCCTGACGTTTTTCGCGCTCGCGCAACCGCTGGAGACCCGCGTGCGCCAGTTGGAGATGCAGGGGGACGCGCTCGGCGCGCAAGCCCTGCTCGAGCAGGCCCTGGAAGAGCAACCGCAGAATCTGGATCACCTGCTCCACTACGCCGAGTTTCTGGACCGCCGGTCCAATCCGAAGGCGCGGGAGATTTACGCAAAGCTCCTGGAGCGGCTATCGGGCCCCGGCGACGGGGAACGGAAAGCGCAGGTGGCGCGCCGCCTGGTGATTCTCGACCTACTGGCGGGCGACAACCAGGCTGCGGCCAGGCACTTGGAGGCCTACCGCGCCGCAGGCGGCCGGGCCCTGGGCTCGGGAAGCATTCCGCGGCCGGCCGAGAAGGCGCCGGAGCACTTCATCGAGATCCCCGGCCCGCTCAGCGCCTTCGCCCGGATGATCGCGATCACGCCCGAGCTGGAACCGGAGAACGTGCTTCCGGCGATCGCGCGCAACGTGGTCACCAGCGGCTATCAGGCTTCGGCGAGCTACGAGGGGCTCCAGCAGACCGAATATTTGAAGCTGGCCATCCGCTATCTGTCGCAAGCCCGGGAGCTGGAGAAGCTGGCCGACGAGCAGAAGGTGATCCGGATCGAGACGTGCGACTCGCCGCAGACCGCCGAGCTGCTCCGCGTGCTCGGCTACCGGATGCGCGGCGGCTGCGGCAGCGAAGTGATCCTGGAGACGGTAAACGCCACGCGCGCCTTCCTGACGATCGACTCCGGCTTCCCGCTGGCCGAACTCGAGCAGGCGCTCCGCACCAACCGGCCCTTCGTCCATGACTTCAAGCCGAGCCGCGTGCCGATCCTCTACGGCCAGGACTACTGGCTGAGCGCGCAGGAGAAAAAGCGCGGTGAACCATTTATTAATGTTCTGCTCGGCGATCCGTCGCTGTGCCGGCTCTACCTGGGTCTGTCCAAGCTCAGTCCGGAGACGTCGGCGGCCATGCGGAAGGCGGCCGACGTGCAGCGCCTGAAGGCGTTCGCGCACGTGCTGGATTTCTTCGGCTCGCTGTTCGAGGTGAGAGACGGCCGCGCGGTGGTTCCCGGCGGGAACCGGTCGGCGGCGATGTGGGAGAAGCTGGTCGGCGTTTCGCCGAACGACCCCGGCGAGTTCTTCGTCCGGCTGATCGCCAAAGACGACGGCTGGATGGCCAGCTACTTCGATTCGCTGCTGCGGATTAACGGCCCAACGCTCGACTATCTGACCGAGCCGCAGCGGATGGAACGCTTCTACATGGCGATCCGGGGACGGGTGACCAGTCCCGGCCCGGCCCGGCCGGTGTTCCGCTCCAACGCCGATCTGATGCTGCTGGTGAGCCGGCTGCGCCTGGATTCCGACGGCCGACCGCATGTGCCGGGAGGGCTGGAGATCTGGAAGCGGCTGTTCATGGAGCAGCCGGAAAAGGAGTTCGACCGGAGGCTCAAGCAGGCGGCGCCGAATTGGAAAGAACCGGATGACCTGATCGAGGCGCTGTTTGCGCTGTGCCGCAAACCGGTCGGCAACCAGCCGTTGAAGGTCTACCTGGCCCTGTCCGACATCAACCGCGTGCGGACGCAGCCCCTGGCGCCGGCCACGGCCGACCGGCTCGCGCGCGCCTACAACAAGCTGGGGGCGCAGTACACCATTTTCACTGAGTCGGGCGCTTTGAGCGACCAGACGATTCTGACGTACCTGGACCGCGCCGAGGAGATCGACCGCATCGGGAACCGGATGCTCCGGGCCGACGTCGCCGGCTCGATGCAGGCGCTGGTGGCGCTCTGGCAGATTTGCGTGCGCAACGGGGCCATTGCTTCGACCGAAGCCGACCGGGCCTTGGCGGCGATCCTGGACAAGTTTGCCAAGGTGCGCAACCATCAGGAGCTGTTCGCGAGCGCGGCCGACGGGCTGGAGGTGATCTTCCGGGCGACCAACAGTCCGCCCCACCTTTCTCCGCAGGACCGTGTCCTGGATCTGCTGGCGGGCACCGGCAAGGCCAGCGACGATGAAGCGCACCAGCGGCTGCTCGAAGAGATGATGGGCTTTTTCGAGTCGCAGAAGCTGGTGCCTCTGGACGTGATTCTCGACGTGGCGCGCCATCTGGACGCGCTCGCCGAGGGCCGCGCGCAACTGGACACGGCCTTGATCAACCGCCTCGAGTCGCGCTTGACGGAGGTGAATTTGCCCTACGAGGGGCTCTCGACCGTCGAAAAGAGCGGCATGTCGTTCGGCTACTGGGCCCAGCGGCACGTGGAGAGCCAGCGGCGCATGAAGCTGCGGGCCGAGATCCAGAAGGCCGGCCGCGATGCGGAAAGCCTCCGGGACCTCAAAGGAGATCTGGCGCCCATCCTGCGCGACACGCTGGTGGGCTTCATCTACATCCACTATGCGCCGCCGGCGGCCCAAGTGCTGCGAACCAATCCCCTGTTCGTCCGGGCGCACGATTTCCTGGGGATGCCCGGCTCCAACCAGACCTGGCAGCTCACAGAGGTATTCGGCACCGGCTGGCCTTCGAACGCGGGCGGCCGGCTCGTGGGCTCGCTCTCCG
>JBBIMZ010000234.1:0-6201 GCA_037444135.1 Solibacteraceae bacterium | reverse complement strand
ACGGCGCGGCCGTCGACGCGCAGCTCGACGCGGCGCGCGGCGGCGCCCTCCGGGACATACAGCTCCGCCTCCGCCGCCGACGGAGCTGCAGGGGCCTTGAGCAGGATCGAGGCGCGCGGGCCCATCCAACGCCAGCGTCCCCCTTCGAGCTGGTAGACGCCGCTGATGATCTGGTTCTCGGCTTCAGGCGCACCCATCGGGAGCCACTCGAGCACGGGTTTTTGCTCGACGACTAGGTCCGCCGTGACCTCGTCGACCGGTCCCCAGCCGAGGTCGAACGGCCGGTAGCCGAGCGTGACCGTCGAGTAGGCCGAGCGCACGCCGAGGCCGATCAGGCGAATGGGCGGCAGGGGCGTTACCGGGCGTTTGGCGATCGTCACCAGCCGCCCTCCGCCGGTGGTGAACGTCGCCGGGTAGGCGATGCGGCTCGCCAGTACGATCTCGCCGGGCTGGACGGGCTGGCTGCGCAGCAGCGGGAGAGCGCCTTCGGCCTCCGCATAAAACCGCAGGCCCCACTCGGCGTTCACCCAAGCGCGCCGGCCGGCCAGCTCCGGCCGCAGCTCCCGCACGAAACGCCGGTAGCCGTCCCAGTGCTGGTAATTCATGACCGCCGCCGCCAGCCAGATGGCTAGTTGCAGAGCAAGACCCAGCCCCAGAAGCGCGCGCCGGCACGCCAACTCCCGGGTCACCAGCAGCGCAACCGGAGCGGCCATCGGCAGCAGGTAACGAGCCGAGCCCGCGAAGAACAGCCCCAGCGCCGCGGCGAAGAACACCAGGATCCACCACGCGAGCACGCGCCGGTCGCCATCTTCGGCGCGGAGCAGTACGTGAGCCGATCCCAGGACAACGACCAGACCCGCTCCGAAGGAAACCCAGAACAGCGGATGCGGATCGAGCAACGCCGCGCCGGCGCCCGCGCCCGCGACGGCCGCCGCCCACAACAGGCGCGGCATCCGGCGGAAGGCGACCAGCCCGAGCAAGGGAAACACCAGCCAGCCGGCGTGGACCGTGAGCGCCACCGCGTTGCGGAGCTTGCTCGAGACCGCCTGAAATCCGTAAGCAGTGAAATAATCCGCCAGGACGCCGGCAGGCGCGACACCGCTCGTCAGCCGCTCGAAGAGCTGCCACAAGGCCAGCGCCGCCGCGGGCGCCGCCAAGGCCACCCAGCCCGCCGCCCAGTTGCGGCGCCTCCACCACAGATAGCCGGCGAGCACGGGCACCAGCACCACCGCCTGGTAGGCCGCCATCGCCGCCAGCGCCATGGCGCCTGCGGCCGCGGCCAGATACGGGCGCGACCGCACATCCACGGCTTTGACGTACAGCGCTACGGCTACGAGCCACAGCGCCACAAACGGCACGTCCGCCTCGAGCGAATTACCGTTGACGAGGAAAGCCGGAGCCGCCAGGAACATGAGCGCCGCCCAGACCGGCGGAGCCCCGAAGCGCCGCGCCAGAGACGCCACCGCCAGCACGGCCGCCAGCGAGAACACCATAAAGGCCGCGTGAAACGGGACTTCCCGAATGTCCCCCACGACGGCCAGCAAAGCTCCGAGCACCCACATGTTCAGCGGCGGGTGGGGATGGCCCCGCATGTCCACCCACTCGCCCAGAAACACGTAGCGGCCGTGCGTCGGGTGCGCCGGATCGATCTGCGCCCGCATCGCGCCCGCCAGATAATAGTAGTCGTCGCCCTGGACCGGCTGATTGAGAAATGGCAGGCGCAACAGCAGGACCGCGAAGGCCAGCGCCACCCAACGAAAACGCATTCACCTGCGATTGTACTAAGCCGATGCAGCGCGCTTTCTTGCGCTTTTACGCCGAGTTGAACGACTTCCTGCCGCCCGGGCGCCGCGGCCGGGAGATCGAGTACTGCTTCTACGTGTCCCAGCCGGTCAAGGACGCCATCGAGAGCCTCGGCGTGCCGCATACGGAAGTCGACCTCGTGCTGGTCAACGGGGCCAGCGTCGACTTCACGCACCCGCTCCGGGACGGCGACCGCGTCAGCGTCTACCCGGTGTTCGAGTCCCTCGACATCTCACCCGTTTTGAAGGTGCGGCCCAAGCCGCTCCGGGAGCCGCGCTTCGTCGCCGACACGCATCTCGGACGTCTGGCAGCCTACCTGCGTCTGCTCGGGTTCGACACGCTCTACTTCAAAAGCGTCCCCGACGCAGAACTGGCTCGGATCTCCAAGCAAGAGCGCCGCATTCTTCTGACGCGCGACCGCGGTCTGCTCAAGCGCGGCGCCGTCACCCATGGTTGCTTCATCCGCCAGACCGATCCCCGCCTCCAGCTCCGGGCAGTGGTCGAACGATTCGATCTGGCGGGCGCGGCCAGTCCCTTCACCCGCTGCCTGCGCTGCAATGGCTTGCTCGTCGAGGCCGACCGGGCTGAGCTCGAAGGCCGCCTGCCGCCCCGCGTCAGCGAACTTCACGACCGGTTTTGGACTTGCGCGCAGTGCGGGCGGATCTTCTGGGAGGGGTCGCATCACCGCCGGATGCGCCGGCTACTCATTGACGTTCTTCCCCAGCCGCTTGATTCGGGGCCTCGGCTTGTTTGAGCCGCACCAGAGCCCGCAAAGCGTTCCTGCGCACGCTCCCGGTCTCGTTCTGGTACAACCGCATCAGCACGTCCCGAAACCGGGGCTCGCCCAGCTCTCCCAGGCCCCAGGCGGCCGCGGCGCGCATTTCGAGGGAGGGATCGGCTGTCAGGGCAAGCAGCCGCTCGGCAGCACTTGAGTCTCCCATCCGCACCAAACCGACCAGGGCGTTGACGGCTACGCGGTGATGGCGATCGCCGGCGGCACGCCACAGCAAGTTTGCTTTCTCGGGAAAGTCCGTCGATTCCCACAAGCCTTCGACGGCATTGGCGCGGACTCTCGGGTCGGGTGACTCGAGCAGAGCCAACACCAGACCTCGGCCCCAGGCGCAGCGACCCGCCAGGCGGGCCACTTTCGACACGGCCGCGCGGTCGGTTGTCCGGCAGGCTCGCACCAGGAACGGTAAGATGCGCTCGCGGCAGCTCACGGCCGCGATCAGATCCAGCGTGCGCCGCGCAGCCTCGACGTCGTCGGCCGCCTCGCCCCGGCTCCACTCGCCCGAAAAGCGCTTGGCCAGCCGCAAATCCAGATCCGACACGTGAGGCGCCAGGGCCCGGACGAGCTCGAGGGCGTCTTCGCGGTGAAAGGCGCCGGGGTCCTGCAACGCCCGAAGCAGCAGGTCGGCATCCACCAGCGAAACCAGCAAATCTCCGGCGGCGCCGTCCTCGCCGTGAATCAGCGCCTCCCGCAGAGCCTTGAAAAAAGACAGCGGTTCGTGTTTGCGCCACTGTTCGGCGACGGAGCGCGCCGCCAGCAGATTCTCCGCCGCGGATTCGAGGATCCGCCGAAGCTGTCTGCGGGCTGCCTCCGTCGGTCCGTCCACGTGGGAACGTTCGATGAAACGGCGGACCAAATCCTCCGGGAGCGCGGCAACGGCGGCCGGCGTGTCGGCGGCAGCGGGGAGCATATACCCCTCAGGCCTCTATCGGCAGCCCGGGCTGGACGACTTTAGCCCGCGCCGGCGGCACGCCGTTCACTGCGGCAGCGCGAATGCGATCAGAGTGTCGGCGTAGACCTTGTTATACTTGTTGCCGCCGCCGGCCGCAATGACCACGAACTGCCGCTTCGACTTCGGGCCCAGGTACGTCATCGGCGTCGCGTGCGCGCTAGCCGGAAGGCGCGTCACCCAGAGTTCCTCGCCCGTGTCCTTGTCGAAGGCGCGGAAGCGGCTGTCGTTGGTGGCGCCGATAAAGACCAGGCCGCCGGCGGTGACAATGGAGCCGCCGAGATTCGACGTGCCGGTCGGCGGAATGCCTTTCTCCGACAGCTCGTCGATGACGCCGAGCACGCGCCGCCAGCGGAACTCGCCGCGGTTTAGATCGATTGCGGTCAGGTGACCCCAGGGCGGCTTCTGGCACGGGTACAGGTTCGGGTCCCAGAAACGCGAATTGGGCGTCGCGGCGCCCCGGGCCCGGTACGGCAAGTCTGACCCTTCCGGGCGCTCGACCATCCGGAACACCATGCCCACGTCCATCGAGTTGACGTAGAGCGTGTAAGTCTCCGGATCGAACGACGCCCCGCCCCAGTTGGCCCCGCCGTTGGTGCCGGGAAACAGCACGGTCGGCTTCAGGCCGATCGGAGTGTAAGTGGAGCCGAGCACGGCGCCGTCGATGAGCTTCTCGCAGAAGGCCCGGCTTTCGGGCGTCACGTCGGTGAGTTCGTCGCGGCGGAACGTCTGCCGGGCGTAAGGCGGCGGCTTGAGCGGGAACGGCTGCGTCGGGTGCGCCTGCTCGCCCGGCACTTCGCTGGCCGGCACGGGGCGTTCCTCGACCGGGAAGAGCGGCTTGCCCGTCGTGCGCTCGAAGACGAACGTGAAGCCCATCTTGGTGACCTGGACGACGGCCGGGACCGGCTTGCCGCCGCGCAGCAGCGTGACCAGATTCGGCTGAGCCGGCAGGTCGTAGTCCCAGATGTTGTGATGGACCACCTGGAAGTGCCACAGTCGCTTTCCCGTGGCGGCCTCCAGCGCCACCAGCGAATCTCCGAACAGGTTGGCGCCCTTGCGGTCGCCGCCGTAGTAGTCGTACGCCGGCGAGGTCAGCGGCACGAAGACGATGCCGCGCTCGACGTCCACGCTGGGGATGGACCACATGTTGGCGCCGCCGCGATCGCGCCACGAATCTTTCTCCCAGGTCTCGTTGCCGAATTCTCCCTCGCGCGGCACGGTGTGGAAGCGCCACACCAGCTTTCCCGTGAGCGCGTCGAAGGCGCGGACGTCGCCGCTCGGGCCGCGCGGGGTGCCGTCGGCGAGGAACGAGCCGCAGATGACGAGGTTCCGGTAGACAGCCGGCGGCGAGGTCATCCCGTATCCGCTCGCGGGAAACTTGTCGGCCACGCCCCGGCGCAGGTCGATGAAGCCGCCTTCCCCGAAGCCGGGCGCCGGGCGGCCCGTCGCCGCGTCGATGGCGAAGAGGCGGCCGTCGAGCGTGCCGTAGAAGAGGCGGCTCCGGCGGCCGTCGCTCCAGAACGCCGCGCCGCGATTGATCAGTAAGGGGTAGTACGCGTTAAGATCGATCTTCGGGTCGAAGCTCCACAGCTCGCGCCCGGTCTCCGGATCGAGCGCCACCAGCCGGTTGAAGGGCGTCGTCAGGTACATCACCCCGCCGGCGACGAGCGGCGTGGCCTCGAAGGCGCTCCGGACCGGATACTTGCTCCCGTCGCTGACCTCGCCGGTGTGGTACGTCCAGGCGACCTGGAGCCGGCGTACGTTGGAGCGGTCGATCTGCTTGAGCGGCGAGTATTTCATCCCGCCGGCGTCGCCGCCGTAATACGGCCAGTCGGCGCCGGCGGCGAGCGTGGCGGCGCCGAGCAGCGAGATCAGGCGAAGCCTCATGGCGTTCCTACCAGTAAACCACGGCCGGCGCGGGCGGTCACCAGATATAGTTCTTGGCTTCCAGGCGCCGGGCGTGGCTGTCGAGCACGTGCACGACGCGGATTTTCTTCAGGCGCGCGGGCGAAAGCTGGCCGATCGGGATGTAAAGGATCGAGCGGCCCAGGCGGGAGGCGATCGAGCGGAAGATCGAACGCGGCGGCCGGGCGGCCACGTAGACGACGAAGCGGTGGATGGAGTAATCCAGGCCCGCCAGCAACAGGCGTTCCGGCTTGGTCTCGGCCAAGTCGTAGTCGGGATCACCCCAGACGTCGTACATGCGGCGGGGTGGAAGCGTCATCAGGAAACCTCCGTATTCGGCGCGGCCGATGCCCGGCCCGACCAAGTGGTCGAACGGGTGCGTCGAATAGAAGGCCATGTCGGACTCGTTCTGGTGCTCGCCCAGCCAGGTGGTCAGGTAGGTGTAGCGGTTCTCGCGGTCCTCGTCGAAGATGACGATCACGGCGCCGACTTCGCCCGCCATTTTCTGGAACTGGCGCACGTAGATCTTGCCCTCGTGCCAGTTGCGAATCGTCTCGCGGATGTCGATGCCGTCGAGGATCGAGGTGGTGAACGGCTCGACGCGCATCCGCTCCTCCGAGAGGATGCTCTTGGCCTTCTGCTTGAGGAAGCGGCCGTACTCCTCGATGACCAAATCCTCGGGCGGATACGAGCAGATGGCGTCGCCGTCGATCTGGCGCGCCCATTGGCCGGGATATTTCTCTTTTTCGCGCGG
>JBBIMZ010000233.1:0-6207 GCA_037444135.1 Solibacteraceae bacterium | reverse complement strand
GTACGGTAGCGGAGAAGGTGGCATTTTCGGTCGAGACGGGGGCGAACCCCGAAATGCGCTACCCCGGACCCGGTCCTTACGACGTGCGCCTCGGCTATTCCGGACTCGGCAAGTTTATCGAGCGCCTCGCCGGGGCCGGCTACGAGGTGAAGGCGCAAGCCCGGCCGAGCGAAACTTTTAACCGCCTGATGGATCTGGGTCTTTACCCGATCTACCCGCAAAAGGCGCAGGGCGGACTGACGGTTTTGGACCGGGACGGCCGGGACTTGTTTGTTTCGCGCTGGCCGGAGCGAGTCTATCCCTCCTTCGAGGCGATCCCTCCCGTGGTGGTCAACACCCTGCTGTTCGTCGAGAATCGCGAGATTCTGGACCGGGAGCATCCCTACAAGAATCCCGCCGTCGAGTGGGACCGTCTGGCCTTTGCGGCGCTGACGCTCGGTTTGAACCAGCTGGGAGTGAACGACCAAATGGCCGGCGGGAGCACGCTGGCGACGCAGCTGGAAAAGATCCGCCATTCGCCCGGCGGCGTCACCCGGTCGGTGGCGGACAAAGGGCGACAGATGCTCTCGGCTTCGCTCCGAGCCTACAGCGGCGGCCGCCGGACGTGGGAGGCGCGGCGCCAGATCGTCTGCGATTATCTGAACTCTGTGCCGCTGGCCGCGGCGCCCGGCTACGGGGAGGTCTACGGCCTGGGTGACGGGCTGGCCGTCTGGTTCGGGTCAAACTTCAATGAAGTCAATCGCCTGCTGGCGCGGGCCGGAAGCCGTTACGAGGATCCGGCGGAATTGACCAGGGCGGCGACCGCTTACCGCCAGGTGCTCAGCCTGCTTCTTTCCATCAAGAAGCCGTCCGAGTACCTGCTCGGCGATCGGGCCGCGCTCGAGGAGCGTGTGAACCGCTATCTGGACCTGCTGATCCAGAATGGCGTGGTGCCGCCTCAACTCGGCGAGCGCGCGCGCCAAATGCGGCTGGAATTCCGCGACCGGACCGACAAGCAAATCCCGATCCCGTTCTCGGCGCGCAAGGGGATCAACCTGGTGCGGGTCGAGCTGCTCGAACAGCTCGGCGTCAAGTCGCTGTACGATCTGGACCGGCTGGACCTGACGGTCTGGACGAGCCTGGACGGGCAGGCGCAGCGCGAGGTGGCCGATTTCCTCAACCGGCTCCGCGATCCGGAGTTCGCCGCGCGGGCGGGCCTGCGCGAGGCTCGGCTGCTCGCGCAGGGCGACCCGGCGCAGGTGATTTACAGCGTGGCGCTGTACGAACGGACTCCGGAAGCCAACGTGCTCCGGGTGCACGCCGATAACTACGACCAGCCGCTCGACATCAACGCGCAGACCAAACTCGAGCTGGGCTCGACGGCGAAGCTGCGCACGCTGGTGCACTATCTCCAGATCGTCGCCGAGCTCCACCAGCGCTTTGCGCCGATGTCTCCGGAGGAGCTGGCCGGGCTGGAGCTTGCCCGCGAGGACCGCATCACCCAGTGGGCCCGCGACTACTTCCTCAATGCCCCCGACAAGAGCCTGGAGGCGATGCTCGAGGCGGCGATGGAGCGGCGCTACTCGGCCAACCCCGGCGAGACCTTCTTCACGGGCGGCGGCGCCCATCGCTTCGCCAACTTCGACGCGGCCGACAACGGCCGGATTTTGACCGTCCGCGAGGCCTTCCACCGCTCGGTGAACCTGGTCTTCATCCGCCTGATGCGCGACTTGGTCTACTACCACCTTTGCCGGCTGCCGGACGTAACCCCGGGGGTGCTCGACGAGGCCGATCACCCGGCCCGGCGGCGCATCCTCGAGAGCTTCGCCGACTGGGAGGGACAGGTGTTCCTGACGGCCTTCTACCGCAAGTACGAAGGCCTGAAATCGGATGAGGCCCTCCAGAAGCTGGTGAGCGGCATCCACAAGACCCCACGGCGCCTGGCGGTGATCTACCGGTCGGTGCGTCCTGACGTCGGCATCGACGGTTTCGCCGCCTTCCTGATCGGCAACCTCCTTGACCCGAATCTGAAACAGCCGCTGATCGAGAAGCTGTACGAGTCCTACGCGCCGGGCAAATTCAACCTCGCCGACCGGGCCTATCTGGCGGGCGTCCACCCGCTCGAGCTATGGCTGCTCGAATACTTGGCGCAGCACCCGCGAGCGGACCTCAAAGAAGTCCTGGCCGCCAGCCGGCGGGTCCGGCAGGAAAGCTACTCCTGGCTGTTCAAGCCGAAGGCCAAGCGCGCCCAGGACCGGGCCATCCGCATCATGCTCGAGCGGGAGGCGTTCCGGGAGGTCCATCGCGTCTGGAAGCGCACCGGGTTCCCCTTCGATCGGCTGGTGCCTTCCTATGCGACGGCGATCGGCAGCTCCGGCGACACTCCGGCCGCTCTGGCCGAACTGATCGGCATCATCGTCAACGACGGCGTGCGCAACCCCAGCCTCCGGGTCCGGCAACTGCACTTTGCCGCGCATACCCCCTTTGAAACCCTCCTGATGCCGAAGCCCGAAAAACGCGAAACGGTGTTGCCCGTCGCCGTGGCCCGGCAGGTAAGAAAGGAACTGATCGGGGTGGTCGAAAGCGGCACCGCGCGGCGGGCGCACCGCTCCATCGTGCTCAGCGGCGGCGAAGTCGTTCCCGTCGGAGGAAAGACGGGCACCGGCGACAACCGCTACGAAGTGCATGCGCCCGGCGGCCGCACGATCGATTCCCGCGTCATCAATCGGACGGCGACCTTCGTCTTCGTGATCGGCGATCGCTTCTTCGGCACCGTCACCGCCTTCGTGCCCGGTCCGGAGGCCGCCAGCTACCGCTTCACCAGCTCGCTGCCGGTGCAGGTCTTCAAAGACCTCGGTCCGTTGCTGGTGTCGCTGGTCGAGCGCACCGAGCAGCCTGCGCCGCCCGTGATGGCTTCGGCTGCTCGGGCTCTTCCCTTTTTGGCGCTGCGCTTCGGGGAGGCGGTGCTAAGATTATCTCGTGCGGGCCTACCTGCTGACGCTCGCCGCGATCTGGACCGCAGGCGCCGCAGCGGTTTCCATCTATGCAGCTGCCCGGAAGATTCCCGCCGATATCGCCCTTCCGGTGGTGGCGGCGGTGCTGCTTGAGCTGTCGCTGTACGCTGGCCTCGCGTTCCCCGCTGTCCGGCGCCGGGCGGCCGGGAGGGGCGGCTGGCCGCCGGCCGGGCTCGTCGCGAGCGCGGTGCTCCCGTATTCGATCTACGCGCTGCCCACGGGCGTCTTCGACGGGCGCACACTGGCGGCGCTGGCCCTTCTGGCCGCGGGCGTAGTCTTCTGGTTCCGGCTGCTTCCGGCGCATCCCCTCGCGGACCTGGCGTTTCTGACCGGGATGGGGATGGTGGTGCTGGCGAAGACCTTCGAGCGGCTCTATCCGGCCCCGCTCGAGCCCCTGGAGGTCTCCATTCTCGGGCAGCTCATGTGGATCCGGCTGGGGGTCTTCGCCGCGGTCGAGTTGCGACGCTTCGAGGGCCTCGGCTTCGGCTTCGTGCCCGACCGGCGCGAGTGGCGGATCGGCTTCAAGTACTACGCCTACTGCATGCCGCTTACAGCCGCTTTGGCTTTCGGGCTGCGCTTTGCCCGGTTCGATCCGCCCGCGGATCTATGGTGGCGCCTTCCCCTGACCTTCCTGGGCGCGCTGTGGGTCGTGGCTCTCTCCGAAGAGCGTTTCTTCCGCGGCGTATTGCAACAGACGGTGGGCCGGTGTTGGGGCGCCGGCGCGGGGCTTCTCGTGGCGTCCTTGGCCTTCGGCGCCGTCCACATGCGGTTTCGCGGCTTTCCGAATTGGGAATTTTCGGCCTTGGCGGCCGTCGCCGGTCTGTTCTACGGCCGGGCGTACCTGGAGGGCGGGGGCGTTCGTGCGGCGATGGTGACGCATGCCCTCGTGGTGACTACGTGGCGGACGCTTTTTCGGTAAAGGCTACTTCGATCCCGGCACAGCGGAGCCGGAGACTTCGACCGGCAGTTCGCTCCGGCGGCTCCAGTCTTGAAACGAGCCGTCGTAGAGGCGGGCGTCGAAGCCGGCGTAACGTGCCGCAAAATAGATCCCACTCGCCTGATGGCCCACGTGGCAATAGCTGACGACGGTCGCGCCCCGGTGCGCGCCGGCTTGGGCCAACAACGCGGCGATCTCCTCCCGGCTCTTGAACCGGCCTTGCCCGTCGACCAGCGTAGTGAACGGGAGGTTCCGGGCCCCCGGGATATGTCCGGCGCGCGGCATCTGGCCGGGGCTCGCGCCGCTAAAGAACTCCGGCGTCCGTGCGTCGATCACCACCACGCCTTCCTCACGCCCGTGCTGCTGGATCCAGGCCGCATCCACCACGCGCTCCGGCGCCGGTCGCGGCGTAAATCGTCCCCGCCGCGCGAGCGCCGACGCCGTAGTCAGCGGCCGCGCTTCGGCCCGCCACAGTGCCAGGCCACCATCGAGCAGGGCGGTTCGGTCGCCCCAACCCAGGTAGTCCAGCGTGAAGAAGATCCGCGCCGCCGTCTGGAAAGAGCTTGTTCCCGCGTATACGACGACGCGCGAATCGTCGGAGATTCCGAGCCCGGCAAATGCCTCCCGGAGCTGGTCGATTGGAGGCAGCTCGGTTCGCAAGCCGTCCTCCCGCGTAACCGTTATGTCAGCCAGCTCGACGAGGCGCGCCCCGGGGATATGGCCTTCCTCATAGTCCTTCGGCGTGCCGGCGTGCAGCACCACCAGATCCTGCCGGCCGAGTTGCCCGGCGAGCCAGTCGGCGGAAACCAGAAATCCCGGCCAGTCGGCCGCCACCGCCGTAGCGGCGGCGATTCCCAGCAAAATAAGACGCATCCCGCACCTCCCTGAAAGTTTGATTGCCGGAAGCTAATCCAGAGGCGTTTCGCGCTGGATGAGATGGAGGAGGTTGCCTTCCGGATCCGTGAAGAAAACAGTCTTGACGCCCTTTTTGTCGGAAGGCTCGTCGAGGAAACGGACCTCCTTGGACCGGAGAGCGTGATAGGTCGCATCGAAATCGTCCACCGTCAGCGCCAGGTGCCTCAGGCCGGGCTGTTTCAGGCTTTGTTCGACTCGTTCGCCTTCCGAGGTCGTAATTTCGATCATCGAGCCGTCGGGTGCTTTGACGAAAACCGTGCGGGGCGACTGGTAGTTGATGACGAAGTTCAAGTGGTCGACGTACCACTGAGCGAGAGCCGCCGGATCCGGCGACGCGATGGCCACATGTTCGATTCCGCGAACCATAGCCCCATTGTGGCTCAGCCCGCAGCCGCCCGCATCCTCGAGGCGGCGGCCGCCAGGAGCGCGATGACGGCGAAAGCTGCGGCCGGGATGAGCAAGGCCGTTTGCAGACCCGCAACCGAGCCCGCCCGCCCGACAACCCAGGGCAAGCTCATTCCGCCCGCAAGCCCGAACGTGAACAGGATGCCGAATACCGTCCCGGACTCGTGCGGCCAGGCGGCGCCGGCGATGCCGAGCACCGTCGGGTAAATTCCGGAAGCGCCCAATCCCAGCACGGTGGCGCTGAGCGCGAGGCCCGCCGGGGTCTCCGCGCCGCTCAAAACCACAAGGCTTGCCGCCGCCACAACCGCGCAACCCGTCACCGTTCGATAGGGGCCCAGCCGCATGACCAGCCGGCTGACGAGACCGCGCCCGGCCATCAGCGCCGCCCAGTAAAGAGCCAGCAGGTAGGAGGCTTCTCTGACCGGCAGGTGCCGTGCGCCGGCGAAAAAGGAACTGAGGAAGCCGCCCAGAGCGAACTCGCAGCCGGACTGGCAAAACAGCAGCGGGCCGAGCGTCCAGATCAGGCGCTGCCGCAGCAGGATGCCAAGTCGGCTCGAGGCGAGAGGCTCCCGTTGCTTGGGCGGTTGGAAGCTTTGGAGGAAGCTCTCGACGGCGGTGGCGGCGGCCAACAGGGCCGCCGCCACCAGCAGCAGCCTCCATCCCGCAGCCTCGACCAGCGCCCCGATCGTGAACGGCAGCAGGACCGCCCCGAAGCCAAAGAAGATCCCGAGACGGTTCAGCGCGGCCGCTTTCCGAACCGGATCCAGATTGAGGTCGGCTACCAGCGTATTGGCGGCGCCGTTCAGCATTCCGCCGCCGACGCCCAGCAACAGGGCGGCTACAACCAGCGAGCCCGCCGATGCTGCCGTAGCCAGCAGCAGCAAAGCCGCTCCGACCAGACAGGGGCCGACCGCCATCGGCACCTTCATGCCGAAGCGGTCCATCAGGCGTCCGCGC
>JBBIMZ010000232.1:0-6242 GCA_037444135.1 Solibacteraceae bacterium | reverse complement strand
CAGTGGATTCTCGGCTACCTCGGCATGCCCGGGCAGGCCCACGACTATCCGCCGGCGCTCGAATGGCTCAATCTGATCTCCTCGCTGGGCGCTTGGGCGCTCGCGCCCGCTCTGGGCGTCCTGGCCGCTCGGCTGCTCTGGTCGCTAGTCCAGCGTGCCGAAGGCTGACGAGCTCCCGGCGGCCGGAACTTCCGAACCCGCCGGGCTAGCTAGAATCTGAGTAGACGATGAGCTGCCTGCTGCGTCTCGCGCTCTGGGTCCCACTGGTGGCGGCCGCCGCTGTTCCGCAAACATCTGTGTGGCCGGTTCGGAGCCTGGCGGTCGAAGGCAACCGCCTCTACCCGGCGGACAAGATTCTGGAGCTAACCGGGCTCAAGATCGGCCAGCCCGGCGACCAGAAGACGTTCGAACAGGCTCGGGACCGGCTCATCGCCGCTGGCGTCTTTGAAACGGTCGGCTTCCGCTTTGGGCCTACGCCCTCCCGCGACGGCTATGCCGTGGTTTTCGAAGTCGCCGAGATCCAGCAGATCTACCCCATCCGGTTTGAATTCCTCGAGGTCGACGACGGCGAACTGCGCGCCTGGCTGAAGGCCGCCGAACCGCTCTTCACCGGCAGGGTTCCGGGCACCAAGGAAGTGATCGCCCGCTATGCCGCCTCGATCGAGGCGTATCTGAAACAGAAAGGACGTGAGGAGAGGATCACCGGCGAGCTGACGGCCGATAAACCCGACGAGCTCTACATCATGTTCCGTCCAGCCGGCGCCTTGCCTGTGGTGGCTGACGTCGACTTCACCGGCAACAAGGTCATCCCCGCGGGCGTGCTGCGCCAGGCCATCCGCGGCGTCGCCGTCGGTTCTCGCTACACCGAACCGCGCTTCCGCGAGTTGCTCGACACCACGATCCGCCCTCTGTACGAAGCCCGCGGCCGCCTCCGCGTCGCTTTCCCCAAGATCTCCTCCGAGCGCGCGGTCGGGGACGTCCGCGGTCTGAAAATCACCGTGGAGGTCGACGAGGGAGAAACATACAGCCTCGGCGACGTTCTGGTCGAGGGAACGGCCTCGATGAACCAGGAGCTGCTAAAGGTGGCCGCTCTCAAGATCGGAGACCTGGCGAATTTTGAGGAAGTCCGCGCCGCCATCGAGCGGGTCAACGCCCGGCTTCGCCACGAGGGTTATCTCAAGGCCGCCACGCGCGCCGAGCGCCGCCTCGACGACGCCAAGAAAACCGTCGACTTGGTGCTGGTGGTCGAGCCCGGCCCGCAATACCGCTTCGGCAACCTTCGCATCGAAGGACTGGACATCAACGCCGAGTACGAAATCCGCCGCATCTGGGGCTTGAAAACCGGCGAAGCGTTCCCGGCCGACTATCCCCAATTCTTCCTCGACCAGGTCCGCGAGCGCGGCGTCTTTGACAACCTGCGCGAGACCCGATCCCGTATCGATCTGAACGAGGCCGACCTCACGGCCGATGTCACGCTGATCTTCAATCCCCCCAAGGCGGGACCGCCTCCGTCCACTTTCGACGATCCGCTCAGGGGGAAACCCCGCTGAAGCGGGCGGGGCTGTTCGGTCTAGTACTTCGTAGACGCTTGGTCCTCGGCTCCCCGGGACCGCCGTACCAACCCAGAACGATACTCCGGCACCATTGTCATTCCACTCCGGCCGCCGGAAACTGAGAGTAACTGCAATTCGATGACGCCCGAGACAGACAGAACCATTCAGATCGATCGCCCGAGGAACTTTGTGGACCGGCGCGCCTCGAACCGGTTTCCCATCGAGCGCGCCGTCCGCTTCAAGGTCTTGTCGCGGAAGGACTCTCCGGAGCCGGGCCGGGGCCGGACGATCAACATGAGCAGTTCAGGGATCCTGTTCACCACGGATCGAGAACTGACGCCGGGCCGGCGCGTCGAAGTCGCGGTGAGCTGGCCGGTGCATCTCAACCAGAGCTGCCCGCTCCAACTGGTCGCTCGAGGCCGCGTCGTGCGCGCCGAACCGGGCAAGGCGGCGCTCGAGATTCAGCAGCACGAGTTGCCGACGGCCCGCGCCGCGGTCTTCGCTGACTCGGCCGGCGATTAAGACGTCTTCAGAGGCTCTCTGCGCCGGCCGGTCCCGGCCGGCGGGAGGAGTCTGAGCCCTACCGTATAATTCGGAGTGAGGCTTTCTCTTTGGCGAGCAGGCGGACCTGGCAGATCGCAGGCGGGGTGGTGTTCGCCGTCTCGGTGGCGCTCCTGATCTGGCAGGGTTCGTTCACCTTCGGCGATTACGCCCCGGCCAGCATCGAGCAGACCTACCTTTTCTGGGCCGTTTCGACGCTGATTTTCCTGCTCACCGTCACGCTCGGCTTCATGCTGTTCCGCACGGCCGTCAAGCTTTACATCGAGCGGCAGCGGAACCGCGAATCCACCGGGATCAAGACCAAAATGGTAGTCGGCGCGCTGGCGCTGAGCTTCCTGCCGGTCTTTTTTCTGGTGCTGTTCAGCATCTCGGTGCTGAACCGGAACCTGGAGAAGTGGTTCAGCCGTCCGGCGATGAATGTTCGGCTTGAACTCGGCCGGGTCAGCACGGCCCTGGACGAGGAAACGCGCCTGCGCGCTCAAGCGCAAGCCCGGTGGCTGGCCGGTCTGCCGGAGATCGCCCGGTACCTGGAAACGGGCGTGCGCGATCGGGAGACATTCCAGGAGATTTGCCGGCAGGAACATCTGTTGGAGGCCGAGATCGCTTACTCCGGCGTCCACCTTCCGGTGTGCGCCGCTCCACCCGAGGAGGCGGCCGGCGCCAGGGTGGTGGACGTGCGCGTACCGCTAGGCGCCGGCGCCACGCTCACGGTCAAGGCGCGCATGCCGGTTGATCTGGCTCTCAAGCAGGAGGAGATCGCCCGCCACATCGCCGAGTACGACCGGCTGACGGCTAACCGGAAGGCGACCCGCAACACGTACCTGATGTTGCTCGGGCTGATCACGCTCTTCATCCTGTTCGTGGCCACCTGGATCGCTCTGTTTCTGGCGCGCCAGATCATCGTGCCGGTCTCGGCGCTGCTCAAAGCCGCCAGTCAGGTTCGTCAGGGGAACCTGGGCTACCGCGTGCGAGTCGAGGCCATCGACGAACTGGCGAGCCTGGTGCGGGCGTTCAACGACATGACACGCGACTTGCAGGCCAACGCGCGCGAGCTGGAGAGCCGCCGGCGGTTCATCGAAGCGATTGTGGAGAACATTCCGACGGGGGTCGTCTCGATCGCCGCCGATGGCGCGATCCTGACCGCCAACCGGGCCTTGGGTCGGATTCTGGACCCGGAACGCGTCGGCAATGCGCGACGCATCGAGGATCTGTTTTCGGCCGAGGACGCCTCCGAGATCCGTTACCTGATGAACCGGGCGCGGCGCATCGGCGTGGCTTCGCAGCAGTTCGAGCTGCGCCATAACGGCAAGGAGCGGCACCTGGCGGTGACGATTTCGGCTCTGGAGGACCGGGCCAGCTCGGGCTTCGTCGTCGTCATCGAAGACACCACCGATCTGCTCCTGGCGCAGAAGGCGGCGGCCTGGCGCGAAGTGGCCCGCCGGATCGCGCACGAGCTGAAGAACCCGATGACGCCGATCACGCTCTCGGTCGAACGCATCGTCCGGCAGGTGGAACGCGCCAGCCGGAGTTCGGGCCCCCCCGCGCCGGAGACCGTCGCGGCCTTACGCGAGAGCGCCGCCATCATCACTCAGGAGATGGAGTCCGTACGCGGGCTGGTGGACGAGTTTGCGCAGTTTGCCCGGTTTCCCGCGGCCCGCCCGGCGCCGGCCTCGCTTAACGAAGTCGTCGAGAGCGCGCTGGCGGTCTTCACCGGCCGGCTCGACGGCATCGAGCTGTCCAAAGACCTGGCGCCGGATTTACCGCCGGTTAACATCGACCGCGAGCAGTTCAAACGCGTGGTGGTCAACCTGATCGACAACTCGGCCGAAGCCATGCGGGAGTCGTTGACGCGGCGGCTTTACGTCGGCACGCGCCTGGCGGGTCCGGATACGGTCGAACTGATCGTCGCCGACACTGGCTGCGGCGTCACGCTCGCCGACAAGGAAAAGCTCTTCTTGCCGTATTTTTCCACCAAGGGCCGGGGCACCGGACTGGGACTGGCGATCGTGAGCCACATCCTGTCGGATCACGGCGCGCAGATCCGGGTAGAGGATAACCAGCCGGCGGGGGCGCGCTTTGTGGTGGAGATCAAGGCAGTGGGGGCGCCCGAGCGGCGTCAGGCGGAGACTGCCGCCGGCGTATGAAGCGGCCGCGCCTTCTCGTCGTCGACGACGAGCCGTTGATCTGCCAGTCGCTCTGCGGCGTGCTGGAAGACGAAGGCTATCAGCCCTTCGCCGTCGACAGCGGCGAGCGCTGCCTGGAGGAATTGCGCCGCAACCCGTACGATCTCGTACTGTTGGACGTGTGGCTGCCGGGGATCGACGGCCTGGAGACGCTCGCCCGCATCCTGGAGATCCCGCTTCCGGACCGCCCCGCCGTGGTGATGATTTCCGGCCACGGTTCGATTGAAGCCGCGGTCAAGGCCACCAAGCTGGGCGCCTTCGATTTCCTGGAAAAGCCGCTGACGATCGAGAAAGTATCCGTGGTCGTCAAGAACGCCCTCCAGCAGAGGCGGCTCGAACTCGAGGTCCGGCGCCTTCGCGAGGAGGGGAGCGGGGTGCCGCGCATCATCGGCGAGAGCGTCCCCATGAAGGCGCTGCGGCAGCAACTGGCGCTGATGGCCGCCACGAACGGGCGCGTCCTCATCTTCGGCGAGAGCGGCACAGGCAAGGAGCTGGTGGCGCACGCGCTGCACGCCATGAGCCTGCGCGCGGCCGAGCCGTTTGTCGCCGTCAACTGCGCCGCGATTCCTGAGGAACTGATCGAGAGCGAACTGTTCGGCCATCGCAAGGGCGGCTTCACCGGGGCGTCGGAAGACAAGATCGGCAAGTTTCAGAAAGCCGACGGCGGCACGCTGTTCCTCGACGAAGTCGGCGACATGAGTCTGCGAACTCAGGCCAAGGTGCTCCGGGTGCTGGACCGCCAGAGTTTCGAGCCCGTCGGCGGAACGGAAACCATTCATGTCGACGTGCGCGTGGTGGCCGCCACCAACAAGCACCTCGACCAGGAGATTGAGAAGGGAAACTTCCGCGAGGACCTCTATTACCGGTTGAACGTGATTCCGTTCTATGTGCCGCCGCTGCGGGACCGGATCGAAGACGTCCCGCTGCTGGCCGACTATTTCTTGAAGGAATTCACCACGGCGTACGGGCGGCGCCCGAAGGAGCTGACGCCGGACGCCTACGGCGTCCTCACCAGTTACCACTGGCCCGGCAACGTCCGCGAATTGCGGAACTTGATCGAACGGATCGTGATCATGAACCCGCAGACGCGCATCGAAGCCCGCCACATTCCTCTCTCGCCCGGTCGGCGCGGCGGCGAGTGGCGGGCCGAGCGTTTCGGCAGCCTCCAGGAGGTGCGCGAAGCGGCCGAGCGCGAATATATCCTCAAGAAGCTCGAAGAGGCTGGCGGGAACATCACGCGCGCCGCCGAGCTGCTCGGCCTCGAGCGCAGCAACCTCTACCGGAAGATGCGCGCGCTGGGGATCAAAGATTGAATCGCAGGCCTGTCGTCAGGCCGACTCAGGCGGACGGCGCCGGATGATCTCGTCGACGATCTGGATCAATGCGTTCAGGCGTTCGTCAGTGTGCTGCTGCGTCTCGACGAGCCGCTGATAGGTCGCCTCGAACCGCTGCTGAGACTCGCTCAGTTGCGCCTGCGAGTCGGCCAGACGCGTCTGAAAGTCGGCCAGGCGCGTTTGAAAGTCGGCCAGGCGCGTTTGAAAGTCGGCGAGCATGCCGATCTTCTCTTCCGCCTTGCGCTGGGCGTCGGTGAGGAAAATTTGAGCCGTGAGGAGCTGATGACAGTCTTGCGTGAGACGATCGAGCCGCGCCTCCTGGTTGGATTGCGTCTCGATCAGGCGCAAGATCGCCTTCTCGATACGGTCGAGACGCGTTCCGTCGCCCTGTTGCGGCTCAGCCATGGCCGGATTCTGATCTCAGCATACCAGCCGAGCCGCGGCCGCGTCAGTTCCGGACGTAAGCATAAAACGCCGTGACCAGCCCAATCACCGAACCGAGAAAGATGCTGTGGCGCAGCGTGAAGCGAAACAGGCGCGACTCCTCGGCCGTCTTCATCCCCGTCGCCGCGGCCGCCCCGGCGATGCTTTGCAAGCTGATCATTTTACCC
>JBBIMZ010000231.1:0-6293 GCA_037444135.1 Solibacteraceae bacterium | reverse complement strand
TCGGCATCGGGGCCGTGGTCCGGGATCATTTGAAGATCGGCGCCGGGTCGGTGCTCGGGGCCGGCGCGGTGGTGGTCCGGGACGTGCCGGAGAACGTGATGGTGGTGGCGGCGCGCTCAGTGACGATGGAGTAGCCGGGCCCGCGCAGGCTGCCCTTGTCGGCCACGGGTATGGCTGGGCGGAGCACAGTTGCGGTCGTCGCCGAAAAGCCCTCGGTGGCTCGCGATATCGCCCGCGTGCTTCAGGCGACGGCGCCGGGCGAAGGCTATCTGCACGGCAACGGCTATGTGGTCACTTGGGCGATCGGCCACCTGGTGGCGCTGGCGCAACCCCACGAAATCCGGGCGGAATGGCGCGCCTGGAAGCGCGAACTGCTGCCGATGCTGCCGGAGACTTGGCCGCTGGTGGTGCTCGAAGAAACCAAGGAGCAGTTCGAGGTCGTCCGCTCGATTCTGACCTCACCGCGCGTGGCTCGCGTCGTGTGCGCCACCGACGCGGGCCGCGAGGGTGAGCTGATCTTCCGCTACATTTACGAGGCCGCCGGGTGCGACAAGCCCGTCAGCCGCCTCTGGATCTCCTCGCTGACGCCGGAAGCGATCCGCGAAGGCTTCGCGCGGCTGCGCGACTGGAGCGAGTACGACCGCCTGGCCGATGCGGCGCGCGGCCGGAGCCGGGCCGACTGGCTGGTGGGGATGAACCTGTCGCGGGCCTACACGCTGGCCTGCGGCGAGCAACTCTCGGTCGGGCGCGTGCAGACGCCGACGCTGGCCATGCTGGTCGAGCGGGAACTGGCCATCCGCGCCTTCGTGCCGGAAAATTTCCTCCACGTCGTCGGGCGGTTCTCTCCCGGCGGCGAGGAGGTCTACGAAGGGACCTGGTTCCGCCCGGGCGTCGAGCCGCTCGAGACGGCCATGCGGCTGCCGCCCGACGGCGAACTGGCCGGCGCCATTGTCGAGCGGGTGCGCTCCGGCGAGGCGCACATCGAATCGATCGAGCGCGAAACGCGCCGCCTGCCGCCGCCGCTGCTCTACGACCTGACCGAACTCCAGCGGCACGCCAACCGCCTGTACGGCTTCAGCGCCCAGCGAACGCTCGAGCTGGCCCAGATGCTCTACGAGCGCTACAAGCTCATCACCTACCCGCGGACCGACAGTCGGCATCTGTCCACCGAAGTCGCGCGGACGCTGGGTAAAGTGATCCGGGCGATCGCCGGCCCTTACCGCGACCTGCTCGCGCCGGGCACGGGCGAGCGGCCGCTCGGCCCGCGCTTCGTCGACGATTCCAAGGTCACCGACCATCATGCGATCGTCCCCACAGGCGTCTCGCCGGAAAGCCTCGAGCCCGGCTCGGACGAGCACAAGGTCTTCGATCTCGTCTGCCGGCGGCTTCTCCAGGCCTGGCACCCGGATCATGTGTGGGCGGTGACGACCGTGATCACCCTGGTGCGCAACGCTGCGGCGGCGAGCGAGGACCGGTTCCGTTCGAGCGGGGCCGAAGTGCGGCAGCCGGGCTGGAAGGTGCTCGATCCCGTCGCGCCGCAAAGAGCGGAGCGCCGCCCGGGCAGTGAGGAAGTCACGGCGGGCGAGGAGCCCTCGCTGCCGGCCGGGCTCGAGCAGGGCCAGCCGCAACGGGTTGTCGGAACCGAGGCGGTCCCGCGCAAGACCCGGCCGCCGCGGCGCTTCACGGAAGCGACGCTGCTGACGGCGATGGAGACCGCCGGGCGCACTCTCGAGGACAAGGAACTTTCCGAAGCCATGCGGGAAACCGGGCTGGGCACGCCGGCGACGCGCGCGCAGATCATCGAAGTGTTGCTCAAGCGCGGGTTCATCGTGCGCCGCGGCAAGAGCCTGGAAGCCACCGACAAGGGCATCCGCCTGATCGAGGTCGTCCACCCGGAAGTCAAGAGCCCGGCGATGACCGGCCAGTGGGAGGCGTATTTGCAACGGATCGAACGCGGCCAGGCGCGCCTCGAACCGTTTCTCAAAGGCATCGAGCAGTACGTGCGGGACGTGGTGAGCAAAGTAGGTCAAACCGCGGCGCCGGCGGTTGCCCCTCAGCCGCCCGCCGTCGCCTTCCGGCCGGCGGAGGCAGCGGCGGCCCCGGAAGGGCGACTGCGCGAAATTCTGCGGAGCCGGTTCGGTTTCGAGGGCTTCCGCCCCAACCAGGAAGCCGTCTGCCAAGCGGTGGCGGCCGGCGAAGACGTGTTGCTGGTGATGCCGACCGGTTCGGGCAAGTCGCTGTGCTACCAATTGCCGGGCATCGCGCGCGGCGGCGTAACGCTCGTCATCAGCCCGCTGATTGCGCTGATGGAAGATCAGGTCGCCAAGCTCACCGCGCTGGGCTTCGCCGCCGACCGCATCCATTCGAATCGCGATCGCGCCGCCGTGCGGGCCGCCGCGGCCGCCTACCTCGACGGCAAGCTCGATTTTCTGTTCATCGCGCCCGAGCGCTTTCGCGTGCCGGGCTTTGCCGAGATGCTCGCCCGGCGCAAGCCGTGCCTGGTCGCCGTCGACGAGGCCCACTGCATCTCCCAATGGGGGCACGACTTCCGGCCCGATTACCGCATGATCGGCCGGCAATTGCCGGCGCTGCGCCCCGCTCCGGTCATCGCGTTGACGGCGACGGCGACGCCGCTCGTTCAAAGAGACATTGCGGCGCAGCTCGGCCTGAAGACTCCGCGGCGTTTCATCCACGGGTTCCGGCGCGACAATATCGCCATCGAAGTGGTCAAGGCGCCGCCTTCGGCCCGCCTCGAGCTGGCGCGCCGGATCCTGCTCGAGCCGGAACGCCGGCCCGCGATCGTCTACACGCCGACGCGCAAAGACGCCGCCGGCCTGGCGCGGCGGCTGGCGCGCGACTTCCCGGCCGCCGCCTACCACGCCGGTCTGGAGGGAGCGCGGCGCGAGGAGGTCCAGGCGGCGTTTGTCGACGGCAGGCTGGAGGCGATCGTCGCCACGATCGCGTTCGGAATGGGAATCGACAAGCCGGACGTGCGGACCGTGCTGCACACGGCGCTGCCTTCAAGCCTCGAAGGCTACTATCAGGAGGTCGGCCGGGCAGGCCGTGACGGGGCGCCCGCGCGGGCCATCCTCATGCACGCCTACAGCGACCGCTACACGCACGACTACTTCTTCGAGCGCGACTACCCGGATCCGGCCGCGCTCGGCCGCGTCTTCGAGGCGCTGGAGAGCGAGCCGCAACCGAAGGATCTGGTGCGAGGCCGCGCCGGGCTGCCGGAGGAAGCCTTCGAAATCGCCCTCGAGAAGCTTTGGATCCACGGGGGCGTGACGATCGACGAGCGCGAGAATCTTGCGCGCGGCGGCGACGACTGGCGCGCCTCCTACGAAGCCCAGCGCAGCCACAAGCAGGCGCAGTTCGAGCGCATGCTCGACTACTGCGAGGCGCCGGGCTGCCGCATGCTGGCGCTGGTGCGCCATTTCGGCGATCTGGAAGACGCGCAGCGCCGCTGCGGCGTCTGCGATTTCTGCCATCCCGACGGCGCGCTGGCGCAGCAGTTCCGGCCCGCCTCCGGCGAGGAGATCGAGCAGGCCGGCCGGCTCCGCGACGCTCTCGCCGGTGGCGCGTGGGCGCCGACGGGGCGCTTATACGCGCAAACCTTCACCGGGACCCGGCTCGAGCGCCGCGGCTTCGAAGAACTCGTCGCGGCGATGGCGCGCGCCGGTCTGGTCGAAGTCGCGGAAAGTTCTTTCGAAAAAGACGGGCGCCGCATCGACTACCGCAAGATCCGCCTCACGCCGGCGGGGCGCGGCGCCGAGTGGCCGCCTCCGCTGCGCTTTCCGGTCGAAATCGAGGCCCCTGCGCCGGTCAAGCGCCGGAAATCCGACAAGAAGGTTCGCCTTGAGCCGGAGCGCGCTCCGGCGAAAGCGGCGCCGCCGACAGCCAGGCAAGCCGCCATCGAGAAGGCGCTCCGCGCCTGGCGGCTCGCCGAGGCCAAACGACTTGGGGTGCCCGCCTTTCGCATCCTCTCCGACCGGGCGCTGGCGGCGCTGGCCGAGCGCCGGCCGCAAACCGCGCGGGAACTCCTCGAAGCGCCCGGCGTCGGGTTGAAGATCGTCGAGCGGTGGGGCGGGCGGTTGCTCGAACTGATCGACCGCGCCGGCCGAAATTGAATCAGGCCGCTTTGGGCTGATCCTCGGCGCGGCGGATCCAGCGATAGGCGGCGATCGAATTCCGCCAGAAGTATTTCTCCTCCGCCCGCCGCCCTTTGCCGGTGAAGTACTCGCGCACCACGGCCAGCACCTGCGGGTAGGTCCCGCGAGGTTCGCTGTTGGGCCAGTCGCTTCCGTACAGCAGGCGGTCTTCGCCGAAGCGCTCCCAGATCTCATCGAGGCGGTCGCGGTAGAAACTAAGCTCGTAAGGGACGCGGCCGCCGACCGGCCGCAGCACGGCCGACACTTTGACGAAAAGCTGCGAGCGCTGCGCGAGGCTCCTCATGGCGGCGTCGTAGCGGGCGCGCTCGGCCGCCGTTTCCGGCACGGCGAAGGCGGGCAGGTGGTCGATGACGACTCTGAGGTCCGGGATGCGGTCGGTCAGGCGCAGCAGGTCTTCGAAGGAAGCCAGCCGCAGGCTCGCCATGTCGAGCGTGAGGCCGGCGGCGGCGAACGCCTTCAGGTCCGCCACCAGACTCTCGTTCAACCCCTTCGACCACATCGCGCCGTTGCGGATGCCTCGGAAGAGCCGGTGGGCGGCGAAGCGCTCCAGGCGCCGCCGGAAGTCCGGCGTTCCGGGCTCGAGGTTGCCGGCCACGCCGACGATGATGGTGTCTTTTTCGGCGACGTCGAGCAGCCACTGATTGTCTTCGAGCCACGGGCTGCACTCGATGGCGAAGGCGCCGCCCACGCCGAGCCCCCGCGACACCTCGCGCAAGCGCGAGGGATAGGTCGGGCGGTACATCACCGTTCCTTTGGGCGGCCAGGGAACCCCCTGAGGCCGCTCCGGATCGAACAGGTGGATGTGGGTGTCGATGATGGGCACGGGGCCCTGGGCCATCGCCGCGGGGGCGGCGAGAAATTCCCTGCGCGTCACGGGCGCCATTATATGCCAGGCGGCGCCTCCGATTGACAGCGCCGCACAGGGTGTGATCGAGTAGGGACCGAAAGGAGATGAACCCTCGATGCCGCAGGAGCCCGTAAAACCGACCCGGCGCGAAGCCGCCGCGGCGCTTTTCACCCTGGTTCCCGGCCGCGTTCTCGGACGCTCGGAGACGCCGCCGAGCGACAAAGTGACGCTCGCCTGCATCGGGATGGGCCGGCAGGGCATGGCCGTCATGATGAACCTGCTGGCGCGCGAGGACGTCCAGGTAGTCGCGGTCTGCGACCCGAACCGCGCCAGCAAGGACTACGTCGAGTACTCGCCGAACGCGCTGCTCACCGCCGCGCGGCGGCTTCTCGGGCCGGGCTATGAGAGCTGGGGCGAGGACCTTGCCTCTCCCGGACAAGTGAACCTGACGCACAGCTTCCGGACCAGTCTCGGCATGGGCGGGCGGGAGCCGGCCAAACGGCTGGTGGAAGCCTACTACGGCTCCCGGAAAGCTTCGGGAAGTTTCCGCGGTTGCAACGCCTACCGGGATTTCCGCGAACTGCTGGACAAGGAGCGAGACCTGGACGCCGTCTACATCGCCACACCGGATCACTGGCACGCGCCGATCTCGATCGCCGCCATGCGCAAAAAGAAACATGTGCTTTGCCAGAAGCCGATGGCGCACTCGATCGGCGAGGCCCGGCGCATGGCCGCCTTGGCCGCTGAGACCGGCGTTGCCACGTCGCTGCCCGTCAACAATCCGTCGAGCGATTCGACGCGCCTGATCGCGCAATGGATCGGCGCCGGCGCCATCGGTCGCGTCCGCGAAGTCCACAACTGGTCGAGCCGCCCCTTCTGGCCTCAAGGCGTCGAACGGCCGGCCGAGGCCATGCCCGTGCCCGACGGGCTCGATTGGGATCTCTGGCTCGGCCCCGCCCCGGAGCGGCCGTACCACAAGGCCTACCTGCCGTTCGTCTGGCGCGGCTGGTACGACTTCGGCTGCGGCTCGTTCGGCGACATGGGTTGTTACAGTTTCGCCGGCCTTTTCAAGATTCTCGGCCTGACGCCGCCGGCGGCCGTCGAAGCCTCTTCGAGCGAGTCCCACGAGGAGACTTATCCGCTGGCCTCGATCGTTCACATGGACTTCCCGGCGGCCGGGGGCCGCGATCCGATCCATCTGGTGTGGTACGACGGCGGCCTGATGCCGAAGCGGCCCGCCGGACTCGTCGAACAGGACCGCGCATTGTTCGAGC
>JBBIMZ010000230.1:0-6311 GCA_037444135.1 Solibacteraceae bacterium | reverse complement strand
AGGCGCTCGCTCCGCGGCCTCGCGCCGCCGGCTGGGGATCACTCGGCAAGGCGGATCCGGACGACGCTGTAGACGAGGAACTCGGCCACGGCCAGCCGCAGGCGGTTCCCGGAGACGGAAAACTGTAGCGGCGCCGGATCGGGCCGTTCCGGCGAAATCGCCTCGACGCGGCTGACCCGCGCTCCGGCCGGCAGCAGGAAGTCGACACTCACGGCGGAGACCGGTACGGGCCGTTCTCCCGCCGCCCCGGGCGCCGGCTGGCCGGAAATGTCGCGGGCGTAATTGACAAAGTGCAGGTCGATCTCCCCTCCCTGGGCCGGGCGGCTGGCCGAGACGCGCACCGTGGCCGGGGCGTCGAACCGGCTGAAGCCCTCCAACGTTTCAAGCGCCAGGTGGTCGCGTGAGGAAATCGTGAAGACGCGCCGGTAAGAGCCCAGTTGCTCGGCGGCGATCACCTCGTCCGGGTAGACGTCGAAGAGGATATGCCGGTCGAGCAGGAAGCGGCCGACTTCCTGGAAGGCCGTCATCGCCGGGAAAAGCTGGCCGGCGTGAATCAGGCTGCGGGGATGCAGGAGCACCGCCTCCGCATAGGGCCGGTTGGCCCGGTAAATCTCGTCGTAGCGCTTGAGGAACCCGTAGTACTGGACGAAAATCTCGCGCGCCGCCGGATCGGTGAAGTCGGCGTAGCGGCCCATCGGCGCGCCGCCGTTGGCCGCCAGTTCGGCGATCGAACTGCGGATGCGGACGCGCTCGTACTTGCCGACGGTGTAGGGCTTGTCGTCGAAGGCGCCGCGGAGGTAGCGCAACTGCAAGGTCGGTTCGGCCTGGCCGGGCGAGTACCAGAGGTAGTCTTCGCCCTTGCCCCAAAGTTCGGACGGCAGCATCGCGCGCTCGTCGACCGAGCCCGACGGCGGATCGGCGAAGTCGGCCGAGCTGTGGAGCCACTGAGCCACGATCAGGCCCGGTTTGAGCGTCCGGCCGTACTCGAGGAAGATTTCGTCGAAGGCGCGCTTGTTTGAGATGTCGGAGAAGCGGTGCATTTCCAGGCGCAGCGGCGTCGTCGTCCGCGGGTCGTGGCGCGAGACGATCTCGGCGAAGCGGTACGTCTCCAGATTGTCGATGCCGAACTGCCGCCGCAGTTCGGCATCGCTGTAACGCTCGCGCAGGTAGGCTTTGAAGCCGCGCACGCAATGTTCGCAGAGGCAGTTGAGCCGGTAGAAGTAGTTCACAATGAAGCCGTCGAGGCCCATCCGGATGCCGCGCTGCACGAAGGCTTTGAGGACGGCGCGCCACAAGGGATTCGCCAGACAGCCGTAGTAGACGCGGAAGGGCTCGGCATCCTCGTCGGCCGTCGTGATCGGCGAGCCGGAGGCGTCGCGCTGGAGCAGCGCCACCGGGTCGGCGGCGGGCTTCGGACCGAGTTCCTTTTCATCCCACAGATCCCGGTAGAAGCGGAAAAAGCCGCCTTCGGGGCCGTTCGGGCCGGGGCGGCCGAGCAGGTACTTAGCCACGGCGATGTGCCCGATCACTTTCACACCGCGTTGGTGCAGCTCGCGGTTCAACCGCTCGAAGTAGTCGGCGTTGGCCTTGAGCCGGCCGAGCTCTCCCTCGCCGGAGGCCACGCCGGCGTGCGTGGGCAGCAGCGGCCCGGTCAGCCCCTTGGCTTCCGGCCCCAGATGCGCCAGCGAGAAAAAGTCGGCCCCGTAGAAGCCGACCTGGACCACCGCGGGCTGGATCGCGTCGATGAAGTCGAGATAGCCCGGCTGGACGTAATCCTGCCAGTGGGCCACCAGGCGCGTGAATTCGAGCCGCTCGGGGGGCGACGGCGGCCGGGCGCAACCGGCGGCCAGAAGCAAAGCGATGCACACGGCTGTCCTCATGCTCGCCTCCCGTCAGGGTTGGAACGGCCGGCCCGTCCGCCGCAGGCTTTTCGGGATACCGATCTGGCAGGTGACGTAGGCCCGGTCGTTGCGGAAACCGCGGTTGTTCATGTTGCCGGCGGCGTAGCCGGGCACAGCGTCGCCGATGGTGCCGACGATGCGGTTGGCGTGTTCGGCGGTGGTCTGGTGCAGGTGCGCCACGAGCGCCACCATCTCCGCCCAGGCGATCTTGATCGCCTCCTCCCAGTTGGCGCCGATGCCGAAGGTGAACCACCTGTCGGCCGTTTCGACCACGGGACCGCCGGTGGGGAAGGCTTCGGCCCGGTCCACGCGAAACGTCACCGTCGCATCGATCTCGACGCCTGTTCCGGTCAACTCGCCGTCGCCCTGGTAGGCGTGCGTGTCGGTGATCGTCAGCAGACCGCCGTCGAGCTGCGCCCGGATATAGACGGTGCTTCCGGCGCGCACCGAGTTGCAATCGAGGTTGCCGCCGTGATCCCAGGCGGCGCTCTGGACGGCCGAGGCCGATTCCAGATAGATGGTCCCGATCATCGGCCGGACGGGCACGACGAAATCGGGCGGGAAGTGAAGCAGCCCGTCTTTGACGGGCGCGACCGTGCGCAGCGGTACCCGCCGCGCGGGGGTGGACGGCGGCGCCTTATCCTCTTTTTTGGGGCCCTATCAGGGGCGGTAGGGGCACCACTAAATGGGGCGGTATGCGACGAAGCCTTTGTTTGACGGGCGCGACCGTGCGCAGCGGTCCGCGGAAGGGCCCGTAGTTGTTGTAGTAGCCGTAGGGCCCCGGCTCGACGTCCAGGATATGGATCGCCACCCAGTCGCCGGCGCGAATGCCTTCGATGAAGAACGGCCCCGGGCGCCGCGAGCCGCGAGGTTTGGTGACGTGGGGATCCGGGACGACACCCGGCTTGAGATCGGCGTCGGCGCCGCCCGGCACCTCGACGATGACGGTCTCGCCGAGCTGGAGCGTGCCCCGGATTTGGCGGCGTTCCGGGTCGTCCGGACCCTGGTAGTACGGCGTCCGCGGAAAGCGCCGGTAGGGTTGCGCCGTGGCGGCCACGGCCGCCGCGAGCAGGAGCCATGCCGCGCTTCGCATAGCGAGGGAATCATATCAGATCGGAAACGGGCCCGGCCGGCAACCGCCGGCGCGGCGGACCTGCTACGATGAAGCGGAAGTCGTTGGGAGGTGTCTTCGATGCCATCCACCCGCCGCACGTTCCTCGGCGCGGCTGCCTCGGCGGCCGCGCTGGCGCCCAGGGAAACGCTGGCGCTCGACGGCGGTGCGCCCGCCGTCACGGTGCCCGCCGCCCGCCAGGAGGAGCTGACGCGCTGGCCCCGTTACGGCGACGCGGAGAAACAGGCGCTGATCGGCATGCTCGAGAGCCGGCGTTTCTATGAGGAAATTCCGCTTCTCGAGCAGGAACTGAAGGCGCATCTCGGCATTCCGCACGCCAAGGCGCACATGAACTGCACGAGCGCGCTCATGTCGGCCTTCTTCGCCATCGACCTGCCGCGGGGCAGCGAGATCCTCGCGCCGTCCTACACCGCCTGGGCCACCACCGCACCAATGCACTTTTTCGGCTATGTGCCGGTTTTCGTCGACATCAACCCCCGCACGATGACCTTTGACCTGGAGGACGCCAGGCGCAAGCTGAGCGGCCGCGTCAAGGCCGTCGTGCCCATGCATTCGTTCGGCAACCCCTGCGACATGGACGAGATCTGCGCCTTTGCGCAGGAGCACGGCCTCGTGGTGATCGAAGATGCCGCGCAGGCGCAGGGGGCTTCGCTCAAGGGCAAGCCCGTGGGCGCCTGGGGCTCGATCGGCTGTTTCAGCTTCCAGACTTCCAAAATCCTGCCGGCCATCGAAGGCGGCGCGGGCGTTTATCAGACTCGCGAGCTCTACGAGCGCGCGACGATGTTCGGCAACTACGAACTGCCGTCCTCGTTCCCCGAGGACAGCCCCTACCGCGGCTACGCGGGCACGGGCATGGGCCCGAAATTCCGCATCCATCCGCTGGCGGCGGCCATCGCCCGGCGGCAGCTTTCCCAGATCGACCAGCGAAACCAGCTCGTCGATGCGCAGGTGCGCCGGCTCACGGACGGCCTCGTTGAGCTTCCCGGCATTTCGCGACCGTACACGCGCCCTGACGCCAGACGTGTGTACTGGACCGGCCACATGCTTTTCATCGACGAGGCCAAAGCCGGATGCCCGAAAGACAAGCTGGTGAAGGCGCTTCAAGCCGAAGGCGTGCGCGTCATGCCCGGCAAGTACGACGAACAGCACAAGTACCGGCTTTACTCGGAAGCCAAGTGGTGGCACCACCCGGTTCAAATTCCCGCGGACCTGCCGGGCACTACGCAAGTGAACCGGACGGCGATCAAGCTGCCGGTCTTCTACGAGGAGGCCGGCGAGCTGATCGAGCAGTACGTCAAGGCGTTCGAGAAGGTGTGGGCGAAGCGTTCGGAGCTGGCGCGGACGTAGCGGGGCGGCAGGCTTCGTTGTAGATCCGGAGCACCCGGCGGATCCGGCTCTGGATGAGGCGCAGCGGCTCGTTGGCCAGCCAGCCGTCGCGCACGGCTTCGTACTCGGCCGGAAGGAACTGGCTGAGCAGCGGCAGCGGCGGCGGCTGCTCGCGGAGGTTCCGCACCAGCCGGTCCAGCTCCGTCTGAACGGCTGGATCCGGCCAGTAGTAGCGCACACGGTCGCTGTAGCTGTACTTGCGCGCCAGGCGCTGCTCGGTCTCGCCGCCCTGGTAGTAAGCCTGCCAGTGGCGCGGATCGCGCTGCATCGCTTTTTCGACGGCCTCCCAGACGCGCGAGAGGCTGACGCCCGGCCGGCCGGCGAGCCACTCGCGCTCGATCGCCTCGATCGCCAGCACCGCCTCGCGCATGGCGAACGTCAGCCACGGACCGACTTTCAAAATGGCGAAATGATCCTCGACCATCCGGCGGAGGGCCGCCGGCCGCTGGTAATCGGTCGAGTGCGCCTCATAGACAAGCTCCGGCCAGGCCGGCAACGCCTGGCTCAGCGCCGCGGCGCGCGTGCGGTCGTAGTCGAAAATCTCGGCGGCGCCGAACTCGACGCCGGGCTGCACCACCAGGCCGATGACGCGCTCGAAGGCCGCTTCGAGTCCCAGCCTGCGGAAGGCGATCTGATGCAGTTCGAGTGTCGCCCGCGCATCCTCGGGCCGCGTTACGGGCGGCGGGCCGCCGGGGGAGGACTCGCCGCCGGGCGCCGGGACTTCAGTTCCGATGACGTAGAGCAGCCGGCCTGATGCGTCCGCCTGTTCCGCAGCCTGGCAGAGCCTGGCCGCCCGTCCGGCCGCAACTTCCGGGTCGAGCGCTCCGGGAGGGTCCCCGCCCAGGGCCATACTGGCGTCCAGGTGGATCTTCACATAGCCGGCGCGCACGCAATCCTGAACCAGGCGGCAAGCCTCCTCCATGGCCAGATCCGCCGGCCTCTGCCGCCACGGATGAGGTCCGAGGTGATCGCCACCGATCAGCAGGCGGTCAGCGGGCAATCCGGCGCGCTCAGCCATCGTGCGGAGGCCGGCGGCGAACTCCCCCGGCGTCTGGCCGGTGTAGCCCCCGTACTGGTTCACCTGATTCGAGGTCGACTCGATCAGCGCCACCAGTCCGCCATCGCGCGCCTCGGCGAGCGCCGCTTCGAGGACCCACGGATGAGCCGAGCAAACCGAACAGATTCCGCTTCCCTGCCCGCGCCGGTTTTGCGCGATAATTTCCCGGAGCATATCGCCCGTACCATAGCATGAGGACGATCGAGCAAACCCGGAGAGCTTTTCTTCTCAAGGCCGCGGCCGGCGCCGTGCTCTCCGGCAAGGAGCGGCTGATCATCGACACGCATCTGGAAGTCTGGACGCAGGACCCGAGGTTTCCCTTCGCGCACCCGGAGCGGCCGAACTTCCGGCCCAAAGACGAGGCGCCGATCGAGAACCAGGTCGCGCAGATGCGCGACTTCGGTATCAAGTATGCCGTCCTGATCAATCCTCGTTATTACGGCTGGGACAACTCCTACATCAGTTACTGCCTCCACAAGTATCCGAAGCTGTTCGTGGCCCACGGCCTGATCAATCCCGAAGATCCGAACGTGGCCGAACGGCTGCGGTACTGGGTGCTCGAGCACGGCTTTCAGGGGATGCGGTTCAGCCCGATTTACCATCCGCAGTCCACCTGGCTGAACTCGAAGGAGCACTATCCGCTGTGGCGCGAGGCGGAGAAGCTCGGCGCGGTGTTCAACTACTATATCCTGCCGCATCAGATGCCGATGCTCGAAGAGATGGCGGGGCGGTTCCCCGGCGTGAAGATCGTGATCGACCACCTCGGCAAGCCGGACCTGCGCCTGCCGGATCCCTGGCCGGAGTTCCGGAAAATGTTCCGGCTGAAACGTTTTCC
>JBBIMZ010000229.1:0-6353 GCA_037444135.1 Solibacteraceae bacterium | reverse complement strand
CGCGGGCGCGTACCGCCCCACCTCTTTGCCGTCGCGCGCGAGGGCCGGCGCCGGTGCCTGCGCGCCGAACGCGTCCAACAGGCTGACCTGATCGGGCCCCGGCCCGGCGGCGGCACCGAGCGCCGGCCGCTCGCCGGCGAGGCGTCCGTCGGCCCCAGCCTGCGCGAGGACGAACTGGCGGCGCTGGCCGACTACGGCGTCGCGATCGAACGGCACTTCGGCGCCCCCCAGGACATCGAATGGGCCGTGGACGAAGCAGGATCGATCTGGATCTTGCAGGCGCGGCCGCTCGCGGTGGTCCGCGCCGAGCGGGAGCGATCCCGGGCGCGGCCCCGCGGAGAGCCCGTACTGGCCGGCGGCGTGACCATCTATCCGGGCCGGGTTTCCGGTCCGGCCTTCGTGGCCGGCGAGACGCTACCCGGCGAAGACATCCCCCAGGGTGCGATCTTGTTCATCCGCCGGGCGTCACCGGAAATCGTCAAACTGTTCCCGCGCGTTTCCGGCGTCGTCGCCCAGTGGGGCAACATCGCCGGTCACGCCGCGGCCGTGCTGCGAGAGTTCCGGGTGCCGTCGGTGTTTCTAGTGGACCACATCTTCGAGCTGATCCGGACGGGCCAACCGGTCAGCCTGGACGCCGCCGCCCGCAAGGTCTACCGCGGGGCTTTCTGGGAGCCGCGGCCGGTCGAGAAGGCCGAGCACGGCACGAGCGGCGGAAAGGCGAAAGGTCCGATCGGGGAGAAGATCCTCACCCTGACGCTGCTCGATCCGGCGGCCCACTCGTTCCGCCCTTCCGGCTGCAAATCGCTTCACGACGTGCTCCGCTACGCCCACGAGAAGGCGGTCGAAACCATGTTCGCCGTCAACGACCTGGAGATGGAAAAGACCGGACACGCCGCGCGCCAGATCAAGATGGAGGTTCCGCTGAACATCTATGTCCTGGATCTCGGCGGAGGCCTGGCCGAGGAGGCGGCTTTCAGCCGCGAGGTCGAGCCGCGGCAAATCCTGTGCCGGCCGTTTCAGAGCCTCTGGAAGGGGGTGACGCACCCCGGGGTGAGTTGGAAACGGCGCATCCCGGCACGATTCAGCGAGCTGGCCAGTGTCGTCGCCGGCTCGTTCTCCCCGCAGACAGGCGCCACGCGTGCGCTCGGCATGCGGAGCTATTTGCTCGTGGCGCGCGAGTACATGAATCTGAACAGCCGGCTGGCCTACCACTACAGCCTCGTCGATTCCTGTTTGTGCGACGACGCGGCGCGCAATTACATCTCGTTCCGCTTCGCCGGCGGCGGCTCGACCCGGTACCGCAGAAATCTCCGCGCCTATTTCTTGGAAGCCTGCCTGCGCCACTACGGCTACACGGTTCAGCGCCGGGGGGACCTGGTGAACGCCTGGATGCGAAGAGTGCCGCCGGAGGAAGCCGACTTCGCGCTCGACATCCTGGGGCGGCTGCTGGCCTGCGCCTGTCAGCTCGACATGTACATGGATCACCCCGACACGATGCAGTGGTTCGTCGAGCAGTTCCTTCGAGGCAACTACGCCTTCGAAGAGGAGGAGGATGTAACGAGCGAGGCGCGCTGACCTGCCCGGCGCCGCCTACGCCATGCCGCTGGCGCGCAGCAGCGTCTCCTCGACCAGGAGATCCTCCTCGGGCGTGACACTGAGCCTACGCTCGCCGCGGACGGCGGCGGCCAGCTCGGCGAAGTCCCCGGCGTAGCGCGTATAGGCGAACGTCCGGGTTTGCGGGCCGGCGCGGTAGGGGCCGGCGGCCGCCGACAGGTCGATCAGGAGCGTCGCCGGGGCTTCGATCGGACGGACGACGGCGGCGCCCTGCGTGCCGTAGAGTTCGAGCGCCCGGTAGGGCAGTGCGCCGGCGTTGCCTCGGCGCTGCGGGTCCTGAAAATGCATCGAAGCGGTCGTGACGGTTCCGATCGCCCGGTCCCACTCGAGGACGGCCATGGTGTTGTCGGCCAGGCCGTCGTCGAGCTCCCGGTGATCGTGGCGCAAGAACGGCGTCACGCGCGCCGGACGGCCCATGAGCCGGACAATTGGATCGATGAGATGGCCGCCGAGCTCGAACATCTGCCCGCCCCGGAAGCGCGCCAGCTTCTTACGCTCCTCCGGCGGAATCGTGGTGTTGATCAGGCCGCGGATCTGGAAAACGTCACCCAGCCATCCGGCCCGCGCCGCCTCGAGCGCCGCGTTGATCGCCGGATTGTAACGCCACATGTAGCCGACCTGTACCAGGCGGTGGCGCCGGGCCGCCGCTTCCAGTATCGCCCGGAACTCGGCCATCGAAGCCGCCGGGGGTTTGTCCAGATGGATGTGCTTGCCGGCCTCGACGGCCGCCCGGGCCAGTTCCGCCAGCTCCCAGACCCAGCCTTCCACCGCGACGACCGGAATCGAGGAATCCTCGAGGATCTGGGAACGGCTGAGCGAGGCGACCCCCATGCGAGCGTAGGCGGCCATCACGGCCGGATCCGGCTCGCAGATTCCCACCAGTTCCCAGTCGGGCGATTTCTGGGCCAGCGCGACTTTGGCGCGCGCGTGGCCGTGGCCGCCGCCTAAAAAGGCGATGCGGATCGGCCGGCGCTCCTGGCCCGCGGCGGCGGCCGCCGCTCCCAGCACGAACCCCCTGCGGTGCAAGGCTAGCCTCCCAAGCGCAAACTCGCCAGTTCGCGATCCCAGGGCGAGCGGTACGGTCGGACGAGCATCGCCGCGGCTTCGCGGTCGCCCACGATCTCCTCCCTGTCGGGATCCCAGCGCAGGCGCCGCCCGCCGAGGCGCAAGGAAATGTTAGCCAGGTGGCAGGCGGTGGCGGCGCGGTGGCCCGCTTCGGCATCCGCATTCGGCTGCCGGCGCGACTTGACGCAGTCGACGAAATTCCGGGTGTGCAGGTCCATGCCGCCATAGCGCTTCGAGGCCGCCTCGAGCTCGAGCGGCTCGATCCAACGCTCGCGCCGCGCGCGCTCCTCCGGCGCGAGCTGCCGCGGCCCGTCCGGCGGAATCGCCGGCTGGCGGTCGGCCGCGGGGACGTGCCCGTTCTTCGGCATCTTGAAATCCGGATGCACCTTGAGTCCGGCGCGCGAAATCTCCAGCCCGCCCTTGGTTCCGAAGAACCACAGCGTCGGGGGACTGTGTCCTCCCCAACTGGCCTCGCGGTAGCTGAAGACCGCCGTCACGCCGCCTGGAAATTCAAACAGCGAATCCTGCGTGTCCGGCGTTTCGCAGTTGTCCTGAAGGGCGAACCGGCCGCCGAAGGAGCAGACCGCCGTGGGACCCTTGACACCGAGAGCCCACAGGACGATGTCCATCTCATGGGCGCCCAGGTTGGTCTGCTGGCCGCCCTCGGTGTCCCAAAACCAGCGGAAGTTGTACAGTCCCCGGTTGACGTTGTAGGGGCGCATCGGCGCCGGCCCGAGAAACAGATCCCAGTCCATGCCCGGCGGCGGCGCTGAATCCGGCGGATGGCCGAATCCCGGCATTGCGTTGCGCGCCGCGCCCGAACGGATGCTGACGATCTTGCCGAGCGGCCCGCGCAACAGCTCGGTGGCCGCCTTCTGGTAATGCGGCAGCGACCGCTGCTGCGTGCCGACCTGCACAATGCGACCGTAGCGGCGCGCCGCCTCGACCACCCAACGGCCCTCGCGGACGAACAAGGTGAGGGGTTTTTCGACATAGACGTCTTTGCCCGCCGCGCAGGCCAGAATCGTCATCAGCGCGTGCCAGTGCGGCGGCGTCGAGATGCAGACGGCCTGGATATCCTTGCGCTCGAGCAGGCGGCGAAAATCCTGGTACACGGCGGCCTGAGGATTGAAGTCGGCGGCGGACTGTTCGGCGCGCGGCAGGTAGGCGTCGCACGTGGCGGCGATATCCACGTCCGGCAGCGCCTTGAAGTCCGCCAAGTGGTGGCGGGCGATGATTCCGCAGCCGATGAAACCGACCTGGAGACGGTCGTTCGCGCCGGCGGCGCGCCGATAGGAGGCCGCGCTTAGCGCGCCGACAAAAGTGCGGCGCGAGGCCCCAGTTGCCGCCGGTGCGGCGGCCGAACGGGCGGCGGTATGTTCTGGCATGGGTCCTCCTGAAATCTTTGAACGGAGTATACACCCGGCTCACCACCTTAGTGGCGATGAGAGAAAATGGGGGCACGGCCGTCCGCCGAACAGAACTGCGATGGAGCCGGAAGCGCCGCAGGATCTTGCTCTCGAAGGGCTCATCCACGATCTCAATAACGTCTTCGAGACGATCGCCGACGCCGCCGCCCTGCTCGAGAGCGACTCCCGCTGGGGTTTTCTGGCTGCCGTGCTCCACCGCTCGGTGCTCCGCGGGAGGCGCATCGCCGGCGAGTTGTCCGCCTCGGCGCGCATGGCCCTGGATTTCGACTCGGTGCTCGATAGCGCCGTCGAATTTGCCGGCGATCTGTTCCGCGCCCTCCACGCCCCGGGGGTCGAGTTCTTGCGTACGGTCGAACCCGGCCTGTTGCTGCGCGGCAGCTTCACCGCCTGGGAGCGCGTGCTGGTGAATCTGTTTGTCAACGCGGCTCAGGCCATGAAGGGGGGCGGCGCCATCGAGGTGAACGCTCGCCGCCTGCCGGACGGCGTCGAGATCAGCGTGGCCGACTCCGGTCCGGGCATCGCCGACGAGATTTTGCCCGAAATCTTCAAGCCACACTTCTCCACGCGCTCCTCCGCCAGGGGGCTGGGCCTGCACATCGTCCAGTCGCTGGTGGCGCAGTGCGGCGGCACCGTCGAGGCGGCCAACCGCACCGACGCCCCGGGCGCCATCTTCCGCATTCGGATGCCGGCGGCCTGAAGCGGCGGGCTGGCCGCCGGCTCACGAGTTGCGAAAGCGCTCCAGCAGCGCCGCCTGCCGCGATGCGTCGAGAAACCGCACCAGCAGCGGAAACACGTCGCGTTCCTCCTCGATCAGGTGGTGCTGGAGCATCGCCTGAAAGTAGCGGCCCAAGCGGAGCCGGTCGCGCCGGCCGGCAGCGGCCGCCTCGAAAGCGCCGGCGGCTTCTCTCACCGTTTCATGCTGGGCTTCCATTTTGCCGATCAGGCCGGCAAACGCCTCGCGCACGGCGGCGAAGAGAATGCCTTCCTCGAGCTCGAAATGGCGAGCGGCCAGCTCCCGCGCCTGCCGGAACGCCTCCTGCTCCAGCTCCGTGGCGCCGGCGAGGAGAGCTTGAAGAAACAGCTCGAGCGGGCCCTCGATCCGCCGGTGCTCAGCGGCAAGATAGGCAAACAGCGTCACGATGGATCCATGGTAGAGCTACTCCCCTTCAGGCGACAGCAGTACTGCAAATCCGGGAGCTCTCAGCCGATTTCCCCTGTAGGAAACTTCGATGCCAGGCACCTCCAGCGGCGCTGGGACTACTATAGAGACACACCGCCCTTCCCAATCAGGGGAAATCCGGCGGCTGGCGGACGAATTTCTGGCGAGTCTGAACCACGATATTCGCACGCCGCTCACCGGGCTGATCGGCATGATAGACCTGCTGTTGGAGACACCTCTGACCGGGGACCAGCAGGAGTACGTGGAGACGGCCCGGCTCTGCGCCGGCGAGCTGCTGGAGATGCTGAACTCTGCACTCGATTACACGGCGCTGCACTCCGGACCGATCACGTTCGATAAGGCTGAGTTCAACCTTCCGGAAACCCTGGAGGCGTTCGCCGGGGAATACCGGGCCAAGGCCGAGGCGAAAGGGCTGACGCTGGCCTGCCGGCTCGATCCGGCTTTGCCCGAACATGTGGTAGGCGATGCGCATCGGCTCAAGCAGGTGCTGGGGCCGCTGCTGTCGAACGCGCTCAAGTTCACGCATCGCGGCGCGATCGAGCTCGCCGCGGCGGTCGAATCGCCCGCGGAGGGAGAGCCGCAGCTGGTGGTGCGCGTCCGGGACACCGGCATCGGGATTCCGGAGGAGCAACTGAGCGCCATCTTCGAAGCGTTCTGCCAGCTCGACACCGGTCTGTCGCGGACGCACGTCGGACTCGGCCTCGGCCTGACGGTGGCGCAGCGGCTGGCGGTTCTGATGGGGGGAAAGATCGAGGCGTCGAGCCGGGTCGGCGAAGGCAGCACCTTTACGGTGAGACTTCCGCTCGAGCTGCCGTCGCTCGCCACGCCGGACTCCTCGGCGGGCGAGGCCGTTTCGGCAGGCGGCGATCGGCGCCGCATTCTGCTGGTCGAAGATAACGAAGTGGCCCGCAAGATCATCACGCACGTGTTGCGGCGGACCGGTCATGCGATCGAGTGCGCCTCCGGCGGTCTCGAAGGGATCGAAGCCGCGGCTGCGGCCCGCTATGACTTGATCCTGATGGACATCCAAATGCCGGAGGTGAACGGCCTCGAGGCGGCCGCCG
>JBBIMZ010000228.1:0-6373 GCA_037444135.1 Solibacteraceae bacterium | reverse complement strand
CGTGTCGTAGGGGCGGCCCGCATCGATGCCTTTGCCCGTGCCGACGTCGTGCGTCTTCAGGTCCGTATAGAGGGGCGGCGGGTGGCAGGAGGCGCAGCCGGCTTTCTCGAACACGGCGCGGCCCCGTTCCGCCGACGCGCTGAGCTTGCCATGAACCAGGTAGGGGCTCGGTACGGGAGTTAGGCTCTTCAGATAGGCGTCGACGGCGGCGGCGTCGGCTTCGCGGCGGGGAGAAAACAGGATGACGCGAAAGCCGGCCCGGACGGCGACTTCGGCCGCCTCGCGCACGCCGCTCAGCATGGCCGGAGGCGTCCGGTGCGACAGCAGGTGGCTCTTGGTGCTTTTGGGATTGCCCACGCCGTCATTGAGCAAGTCCCAGTTCAAACCATCGGCCCGGGCGTCCGGGTGGCAGGTCGAGCAGCTCTGCCACTGCTGGTAACTTCGCGAGGCATCGTGATAGAGGTACGCGCCGAGGCGCTCGGGGGTCATCGGCGTTTGGGGCCCGAGCGGCAGCGAGCGGGCGCGGCCGCCCTCGAGGCTGATCTCGACCGCGCCGAGGCTGTCGGAGAAATATTCGGCGACGTATGCCGTGCTGCCGGCTATGGCGAGACCTCGGGGGCCGGCGCCGGCGAGCTTCACCCGGCGGCGGATGCTTTCCAGGATGCGAAAGTCCGGCGGCGGCAGCGCCGTCTGAAATGAGGCGCGAGCTCCCGGATCGGGGGCCGGAGGGAGGCGCCCCAGCCGCTCGTGCAGAGCTTCCCGGTCGATGAGGCTCAGCTCGTGCGTGCCGGCATGGGAGACGACCAGATAGCGGCCGTCCGGCGTGCAGGCCACATCCCAGGGGTTGGCGGCGCCCAGCGTCTTCTCGTCCAACACGACGGTGCGGAGCAGGCGCTGTGCCGCGAGGTCGATGACGCTGAGTACGTTCGTGTTCATCCAGCCCCGGTCAAGCTGGATCGTGACCAGTTGAAAGTGCGCTTGGACGTGGACGGCGTAGGCGTAGCGCCCGTCCGGGCTGACGGCGATGCCGCGAACCGCCGTCGAGCCGTTCGGCAGCGGGATGTGGCGGACCAGCCGCAGCGATTCCGTGTCGATGAGCGAGATTCGCGAGGCGATGTAGTCGCCGTCGGCCGGGCCGGCGGGGAGCAGGTTCGCCACCAAGAGACGCCTGCCGTCAGGCGTCAAGGCCGCGGCCACCGGCTCGCGCAGCACAGGAATGAGGGCCGTTTGCTTGCCGGAGGCAAGATCGATTACCGAGACCGCGTTGCTGAAGCGATTCAACACGAAGAGCCTGCCGCCGCCGGGAGCCAGCAACGGAGAAACCGGCGTGTGGCCGGCGGGGAGCGTCTCCAGGATCCCGCCGGAGCGCGCGTCGACGACAAAGACCCTGCCGCTCGCAGAACCCCCGGTCACGTACAGCCGGCTGCCGTCGGCGGACAGGCACAGGCCGCCCGGGGCATCCGGCAACGGAATGCGCCCGAGGATCTGCCCGCCGCCGATATCGTACACGGCGATCTGGCGGGCCGTCTGGCCGGCCACGTACAGCCGGCGCTCGCCAGAGTGGCGCGCGAGGGCGAAGGGCGAGAAATAGTCCGCCTCTCGGGCCGGCCGGGCCGCCGTGATGCCGAGCAGCACTCCGGCCGCCGCCAGCATGCGAAGCGTCTCGATCATCGCCGTGCGCGCAGCTCCGGCAGAAAGTTGTCCATCACCCAGACCTCGAGGCGGGTCTCGCCGGCCGTATAAGCGATCTGGCGGCCGTCCGGGTGAACGCTGATGCGCGCATTCAGGTTCGTCGCCAGGTCCAGCTTGCGCGGTGGGCCGCCGTCAACCGGGATGCGCCACAGTTGCGGAGCCGGCTGGCCGGCCCGGCTGAAAAGCAGGTGCCGCCCGTCGCGCGTGAACGCGAAGCCGCTCATCTCCGCTTTCTTGAGCCGGAGCAGTTCGCGCGGCTCACCGCCGGCCGCCGGCATCAGCATCAGGAGTTTGGCCTCCGTGCGGCTGCCATCGCTCAAGCCGAAAGCCAGGAGCCGGCCATCGGGCGATAGGGCCAGATTGTTGTGGCGCCAGAACGGCGCGGCTCGATGCAGGATGCGCTCCTCGCCGCTGTCGAGCTTGCGCGACCGGAGGCTGGTGGCGCTTTCGCGCATGTCTTCGAACACGTAGATGACTCCCTCGCCATCGGGCGCCCACACGCCTTCGAAGCCTCGCGGCGGAGCGTACTCGTGCTGGACGATAGTGGCGACGCGCTCGCTTTCGATATCGATGCGGTAAAGCCCGCCGAAATTATTCACCGTGTCCGCGCCGCCGACGAGCAGGGAACGGCCGTCGGGAGACCACCGCAGCCAGTCCAGGTACCCCAGCTTGGGAACGCCGAACTGGCGTTCTTGCCCCGTCTGGCGGGATTGAATCGTGACGACGCGCATCTCCAGGCCGTGATTCTCCGTGTCGACGCGGCTCAGAAAAGCCAGTTGCTTGCCGTCCGGCGACCAGTCCGGCGAACGGTTCAGTCCCGCCAGGAGCTTGCTGACCGGCCGCGGCGTCTCGACCACTCCGCCGGAGTCCGGATCGAGCGCGGCCACCCAAGCGTCTTCGTTGCCGGTACGGACGGCGTAGTAAAACGCCCCCTTATTGGTGAAGCCGAGGGGCAGGAACCGGCCCATGTCCTTTTTCAGCAGCACCGGGGGTCCGGCGGGCCTCTCGCCGTCGAGCGGGAGCAGCCAGGCGTCGAGCGTCCCGGTGCGGTTGCTCAAAAACAGCACGTGCCTGCCGTCGGGGGTGAATAGTGGAAAAATGTCGTTGGCGGGGTGCTCGACGAGCGGGATGTCGCGGCTGCCGTCGGTCGCCAGCAGATAGATGTCATGTTGCAGGTGGGGCGGGTCCTGGTTGAGGCTGTAGACCACCCAGCGCCCGTCCGGCGACAGGCCCATCATCTTCGGATAGATCCAGAAGGGGGATTTCAGCACGCGCATCGAGCCGTCGGTCGCCGAGAACAACACGATCTGGTTGAGGATCTTCCGGCCGAACACCAGCGCCAGAATATAGCGGCCGTCGGCCGACCACATCGTCGGCTTAATGAACTGGACCTCGTCGTTGCGGTAGAGCAGGCGGGGAGCCGAACCGCGCACGCCGGTCGCCGGTGGCAGGCCGATAGGCGGCCTCGCCAGAGGCTCCGGCCACGAAGGGCCCGCCGCCGGGACGGCGAGCGGCGCCAGCAGCGGCGGGCGCAGATCCTCGATCGTGATGACGCGCAGTTCGTAGAACTTCTTGTCATTGAACCAGGCGTAGGCCACCTGGCGGCTGTCGGGCGAGAAGATCGAAAAGTAGGCGTACTCAGCCGAATCCTTCCAGGATCCTTTGTTCGTAAGGCGGTGATTCTCGCCGGTGGCCAGATCGCGGACGGCCAGGTCGCCCGTCTCCCAGTCGACGAACGAGAGGTAGCGGCCGTCCGGCGAAGGCGCCCCGAGCGCGTTCGTGCGGGAATCCGCCCAGACGCGGCGCAAGGTCAGGCGCTCGCCGCCGGAAGCCGGGAGCGCCGCCAAGAGCGCGGCGGCCAGCAGGCTGAGTCTGGCTTGCCACGTCCCCCGCGCCGCCATGAGCGCCTCCGAAACCGGGCAAAGAGACCCTCGTCTCTTCGCCGTTCGCCTTGATTATACACCGGGCCGGAAGGGCCGCGCCCCGACGATTTAGGGGAACAGCAGCAAAGAAAAGTAGGCCGTGAACACTGCGGTTACGCCGAGGAACGAGCCATAAGGGAGTTCGTAGCGTGCCGGGTCCTGGCGCGTCCGCCAGATGTAGAGGAGGCCGAGGACGGAGCCGGCAAGTGAACCGGCGAGCAGCACGAACATGGCTTGGCGCAGGCCCAGGAAGGCGCCGATGGCGCCCACCATCTTAACGTCGCCGAATCCCAAACCTTCCCGGCCGCGGATTTTCTCGTAAAGCCGGCCGACCAGCCACAGAGCGCCGGCGGCCAGACCGGCCCCGGCCGCCGATTCGCCGAACCACACCAGGCGCGGAGGGGCGCCCGCCGCGAAGACCGCGACCAGGCCGGCCTCCATTGGGAGCAACAACGAGAACAGGAGACCGAGCGCGATGCCGCCGATCGTGAACTCGTCCGGCAGGATCCGGGATTCCAGATCGGCGAAGATCAGCACGATCATCACTGAGGCGAACACGCACAGCTTCGCCGCCGCGAGCGTCGAGCCATGCGTCGAGACGGCCGATGCGAACAGTGCCGCAGCCGCCAGCTCGACCGCCGGATAGCGGAGCGAGATCGGCGCGGCGCAGTGGCGGCACCGCCCGGCCAGAAGCAGGAAACTCAACAGGGGGATGTTGTCGAACCAGGCGATCGGGTGGCGGCAGGCAGGGCAGTATGAGCGCGGCCGGACGACGGAGCCGTCCCGCGGCAGCCGGTAGATGCAGACATTCAGGAAGCTGCCGACAACCAGGCCGAGCAGGAACGCCAACGTCACTCCCATCATCCGACCAACCTCCGGTAGACTTTCTCGGTCTCATCGACCATCCGGCCGATGGTGAAGCACTGCTCGACGCGGCTCCGGCCCCGTCGCCCGTAGGCGGCGGCCGTTACGGGGTCGTCGAGCAGCGACCGGATTGCGGCGGCGATCGCGTCCGGAGAGTTTTCCGCGAGCAGGCCGGTGACGCCGTGCAAGACGGCTTCGGGCAAGCCGCCGACACGGCTCGCCACGACCGGGACGCCGGCGGCCATCGCCAGCAGGACCGCCGATCCGAGCCCCTCTGCGTATGTGATGTAGACAAAGAGGCAGGCATCGGCAAGATCCCGCCGCAGGTCTGTCGAAAAGCACACGGAGACTCCGGCGCGCCCGGCGGCGGCCCGAGCCAGGGAACTGCCCTTTCGGGGATCTTCCGTGGCGGGAGCTATGACGCGGGAACTTGGCCGGGAGGGTTCGAGCAGCGGCACGCCGTCATAGACCACCGACACTTTCTCCGCAGGGACGCCGGCGGCGAGCAGGCTGTTTTTCACGTAGCCGGAGACCGCGAGGAAGTGCCCCGCCCGGGAGTACTTCCACCGCGAGAGCGGGCCGCGGCCCACCGGAAAGGCGACGCGCCGGGAAACGACCAGGCGCGGCGATGCGGCCACGGCGGCCAGCGTGTGCGCGCGCCCGGAATGCGCGTGGACGACGTCGCAGGCGCGGCTCAGCCGCCACAAGCCAGGCAAGGTCAGCGGCCGAACGTCGAGTCCCTGAGCGGCGGCCGCCCGCGCCAGTTCGGAGTCGGCCGGCGCCAGGAGCGTGCAAGCGTGGCCACGTTCGGCCAGACAACTCGCCAGGTAAAGCGCCTGGTGCTGCCCGCCGCGCAATTGCCGGCCGGTGTCCACATGGAGGATTCGCACGGTCTCACCGCGACGGGTTCATGAAGCGCGCCTTAGCGTATTTGACGAAGTTGTAGAGCGCCGCCATGTAGGCGATGGCGAGCCCCTCGACGCCGTCAAGGAAGCCCCGCTGAAGCACGTACGTTCGAAAAAACGTCCAGGGCGGGTCGAGCAGCAGGTGACGCCAGCCGATCGGGACCCGCTCGGCCACCAGTTGCTGGGCCGCGAGCGTCGTGTAGCGATTCATGGTCTCCAGGTGCTGCGTCAGCGAGTCGCAGGTGTAATGGAGCAGGTTCGCCGTCAGGTGCCCGACCGTCCCGTCCACCTGGACGCTCTCGTGGACGTAGCTTCCCGTCCAGCGCCCTTTGCGCCGGTCGTAGAGCCGGACTTTGCGGTCCGGATACCAGCCCGAGTGGAGGATCCACCGCCCCAGGTATTGCGCCAGGCGCGGCACGGTGTAGGCGTCGCAGTCCGGGCCGGTCTTGCGGAGCTGCCAGATCTCGGCCTCGAGCGCCTCGCTGAGGGATTCGTCGGCGTCGATCGAGAAGATCCAGTCGTAGCGGGCCTGCTCGGCGGCGAAATTCTTTTGCCGGGCGAAGCCCTCCCAGGGGTGCTCGATGACGCGTGCCCCGAGCCTTGCGGCGATCTCGACGGTGCGATCGACTGAGCCGCTATCGACCACGACGACTTCGTCGAAGCAGCGCAGGCTCTCGATGGCGCGGGCGATGTTGCTTTGCTCATTGAAGGTGATGATGGTGGCCGAGATTTTCATCAAAAGCCGTCGTTCATGCGCACCGGCGCCAGCGTGAACGACAGCACGAAGATCGCCAGCGCCAGCGCTCCGAGCTTGCGCCGGCCGGCGCCCAGATCGGAAGCGTCCTGAATCGACGGATGCCTCATTCCGAGAATCAGCAGGATGACCGCCCACACCAGCCAGCTGTAGGAGTAGATCAGGCCGTTGGGCACCAGCGCGGCGATGAACAGCCCTGAGAGCACCCGGTGGCGCCGGCCGACGAAGGAATAGAG
>JBBIMZ010000227.1:0-6382 GCA_037444135.1 Solibacteraceae bacterium | reverse complement strand
GGACTGGGGCCTCCCGGAAATGCACGCCCGCGCCGCGGCGGACGCCGCCGAGCTAAAGCTCGCGCTCGACCAGCGGGTACAGTTCGTCCGTTCGCCTTATCAACCCGGAACCTGGTGGGTTGACGACGTCGTGCTCCTGGAGCAGCCCGAGGTGCGTGTTCGTTTCGACCGGCTCCTCCAACCTCAGTTGAAGGACAACGTGTTCGTATTTCGCCGCCCGGCGAACATGAATCTGGGATCGGTCGATGATCCCGTCTCGAACGACTACTGTGCGATGCCTTACCCCCGCGAGAAGGCCGACAAGTTGGAGCGGATCGCGCTTCGCGGCCAGCGGGCGGTGTTCCTTCTGGGGGTCTATCACACGCGGCCGCTCGGGCCACTGGCGCTCCGCCTCAAGGACGGGGCCCTGCGCGCTTCCTCCGGCGAGCGACTGCCGCTCACGGAGATCGAGTGGACGCCCGGCTTCTTGCCTCCGAGGCGCTTCCGATTCCTCAGGACGGTGGCCGGAAGCGTGCCGCCGGCCGACCCGCAGGGCATGCCGTACTTTGTGATCAGCTTCCAGGTTCCCAGGCAGGCCGCACCGGGACGCTACGAAGGCCAACTCGATCTCCTCGCCGGTGACGCGCCCTTGCGTACGATTCCGGTCGTACTGAAAGTTCAGGATCTGGAACTGCCCGTACTGCGCGACATTTCCGTCGGCGCCATCCTTCAGACCGAACGCCTGACCGACGAGGTTCTCCGCCAGTACAGCAAGAGCGGCTTCACCGGCATCAATGTGGGACGGGGCATCCTCGAATTCGAAACCGGCAGCGACGGCAAACAGCATGTCAAGCTCGAGCCGCTGGGCAAAATTCTCGATTGGTTATTGGGCTATGGCATCACCTCCCGCGTGACTCTCTGGGGCGATGCCGATCTCGGCCCGCAGTGGGGCGGCGGCCGGCTCCTGCGCGCCGTCCGGTTCGACAAGGCGGACTTCCTGGCCGAGGTCAAGCGAGTCGAGGAATACGTCCAGGCTCGTCCGCACTGGCCGCGATTGATCTGGATGACGTGGGATGAGCCCCAGCCGAACGGCAGCTTCGAATTCGTCCCGCCGGAGGAGAAACGAAGGCCCCACGGCGCCCCACACCCGATCATGGCCTGGCCGCTTGAAGCCGTACCCAACGCGTGGAATACGGTCGACGCCGGCTTCTACGTCTGGGACCGGATCCTGCCGTACTTTTCGCTGCCGAACCTCGACGAGCCGGCGAATTTTGCCGGCCCCGAACTGTACGAATTCACCCGGCAGCGCGGAAAGCAGTTCGGCTTTGCCGGCATGGCGGGGGCGTTGGATGAACGAGCTCGCTACCAGGTGGGCATGATGCTGATCGCCAGCGGCGCCATCAACTTCCAATACTGGCACCTGACGCTGAAGATGATGGCGCGCCTGGACGGCCAGCTGCTCCGCTCGATCTCGATGGTCGCCACGGGCGAGGGGACCGACGACCTGAAAATTCACCATCTGCTGCGGGAAGCCATCGAGGAGGCGCGCCGAAGCGCCGACGCGATTCGCACCGCCGCCGCCCGCGAGGCCGAGCAGTATCTGGAGCGCCTCCGGACTGTTTGGAACGCCGACCATCGGAAAGATCAGTCGTATCCCTATCTCGGCCTCGCCGCCGATTGGGGCTACGATCAGTTCTACGAGAACTGGCAGGAGCGCATGGCTCGCTACGCGGCCGCCTGCAAGGGCGTCAAGTGGATCGAGTGAGCCCGCCTCGCCGCGCCGCGCCGCTGCTAGGATAAGACCTTATGCGCTATCGGGTGCTTGGCCGGACGGGGTTTTCGGTCAGTGAGATCGGTTTCGGCGCCTGGGGCATCGGCGGCAAGATGTGGCTCGGAGCGCGGGATGAGGAGTCGCTGGCGGCGCTGCGGCGCGCCTTCGAGCTCGGGCTGAACTTCATCGATACGGCGCTCGCTTACGGGGACGGGCACAGCGAGCGGCTCGTGGGCCGCGCGGTCCGGGAGCACGGCGGCAAGATCTACGTGGCCACCAAGGTCCCGCCGAAAAACTACCTGTGGCCGGCCCGGCCGGGGATCGGCATCGAAGAGGTCTTCCCCTACGACTACATCATTCGCTCGACCGAGCAGAGCTTGAAAAATTTGGGCCTGGAAACGATCGACCTTCAGCAGCTGCACGTCTGGAACCCGGAGTGGATCGACCGGGACGACTGGCGCCGGGCGGCTGACCAACTGAAACTCTCCGGCAAGGTGCGCGCTTTCGGCATCTCGGTCAACGACCACGAGCCCGATTCGGCGCTCGAGGTGCTCAAGACCGGCCTGATCGACACCGTGCAGGTGATCTACAACATTTTCGATCAGACGCCGGAGGAGAGCCTGTTCCCGCTCTGCCTGGCGCTCAACGTGGGCGTCATCGCCCGTGTGCCGCTCGACGAGGGCGGACTGACGGGCGCCATCACGCCGGAGACAAAATTCCCGCCGGGCGACTGGCGCGAGGAGTATTTCAAGGGCGATCGGAAGCGCCAGGTGGCTGAACGTGTCGCGGCGCTGCGCCGGGACCTGGAAGGCGTCGAGGGCACGCTGGCCGAGATCGCGCTTCGCTTCTGCTTGTCCCATCCGGCGGTCTCGACCGTGATTCCGGGCATGCGCCGGCGGGAAACGGTGGAAAGCAGTGGCCGCGCGAGCGACCTGGGCCCTCTGGCGGAACCGGTCCGCGAGGTGCTCAAGCGCCACGCTTGGCGGCGCAATTTTTACCCGGCCTGAGCTTCCAGGCGACGCCATGGAGCCCGTCACCCACACCCTGGCTGCGTGGATGATCAGCCGGGCGGGTTTGAACCGCTGGTGCGACCGCGCGACGCTGGTACTGGTGACGGCGGCCAACGCGCCGGACCTGGACTTTGTGAGCGCGCTCGGGGGCGAGCTGCGGATTCTTGAGTGGCACCGCGGCCTCACGCATTCCCTGCTCCTGGCGCCGCTGGCGGCTCTGCTGCCGCTGGCGCTGCTCTGGCCTTGGCTCCGCGGCAAGACCTCGTGGCGGCGCAGCTACGCGGTCTCGCTCGCGGGCGTCCTCAGCCACGATCTGCTCGACTGGACCAACATCTACGGCATCCGCCTGCTCGAGCCCTCGCGCCGAGACTGGTTCGCGCTCGACCTGAACAGTGTCGTCGACTTCTGGATCCTGACCCTCCTCGCCGGCGCCGCGGGTTGGCTTGTCCTGGTGAAACTGGTCAGCGGCGAAATCGGCGCTCGCCCGTCCGCCGGGCGCGGCGTCGCGGTCTTCGCCCTGGCGGCGCTGGTGGCCTTCGACGCGGGGCGGTTTTTCCTCCACGCGCGGGCGCTCGAGACGCTCCAGGCGCGGCTCTATGACGGCGAAACGCCGCAACGGGTGGCCGCCTTTCCGACGATCTTCAATCCGTTCGCCTGGCGCGGACTGGTGGAGACCGCAGGCGCCTACCGGCTGTTTGACGTGAACCTGCTCGGGGAGTTCGATCCGGCGGCCGGACGCACCCACTTCAAGCCGGAGCAGAACACGGCGATGGAGCGGGCCCGCCAAACAGCGCCGTTTCAGGCGTTCCTCTGGTTCGCCCGCCACCCGCTCTGGCGCGTGGTTCCGCTGGACGAGCCCGAAGGAGCGCGCAAGGTTCAGGTTCTCGATCTGCGCTTCGCCGATCCGGGCGAAGAACGTTTCTGCGCGACGGCGATCGTCTCGAGCGATGGCCGCGTCCTCCGGTCCTGGTTCCAATACGAGCCGCCGGGCGCGCAGCCTCGGATGCGCTGACGCGACAGGGGCGCTGGTAGAATTCGAGTGAGGATTCATATGTCCAGCCGCAATAGTTTCGGCGCCGAAGCCACGCTCGCCGTGGGCGACCGGCGCTATCGGATTTATCGCCTCGATGCGCTCGAGCGTTCGGGCATCGGCGAGCTTCGCCGCCTTCCCTTCTCCATTCGCATCGTGCTCGAAAATTTGTTGCGCCACGAAGACGGGCGCGCGGTCACCGCGGAGGATATCGACGCCGTCGCGCGGTGGGACGGCCGGCCGGGCGACCGGGAGATCAGCTTCATGCCGGCGCGCGTGCTCCTGCAAGACTTCACGGGCGTTCCCGCCGTGGTCGACCTGGCGGCCATGCGCGATGCGCTCCGCAGGTTGGGCGCCGATCCGGCGCGCGCCAACCCGCTCCTGCCGGTCGACCTCGTCATCGACCATTCGGTCCAAGTGGATAAGTTCGGCTCGCGCGACGCCCTCGAGTTCAACGCGCGGCTCGAGTTCCAGCGCAACCAGGAGCGCTACGCCTTGCTGCGCTGGGCTCAGAAGGCCTTTCAAAACTTCCGCGTCGTGCCGCCGGACACGGGCATCGTGCACCAGGTGAATCTGGAGTTCCTGGCTTCGGTGGTGTTCCGCAACGACGGCGAAGCCTACCCGGACACGTTGGTCGGCACGGATTCCCATACGACGATGATCAACGGCCTCGGCGTCGTGGGCTGGGGCGTGGGCGGCATCGAAGCCGAAGCGTGCATGCTCGGCCAGCCGATCTCGATGCTCTTGCCTCCGGTGGTCGGCTTCAAGCTTTACGGCGAGCTGCCCGAAGGCGCGACGGCGACCGATCTGGTGCTCACCGTGACTCAGATGCTGCGCAAGAAGGGCGTGGTCGGCAAATTCGTCGAGTTCTACGGTCCCGGCCTGCGCTGGCTTTCCCTGGCCGACCGCGCCACCATCGCCAACATGGCGCCCGAGTACGGCGCCACGACCGGCTTCTTTCCGGTTGACGAGCAGACGCTCGACTACCTGAGGCTCACCAACCGCCCCCAGGAGCTGATCGAGCTCGTCGAGGCCTATGCGAAGGAGCAGGGGCTGTTCCGCACCGAAGCCACGCCCGATCCGGTCTACTCGGACACCATCGAACTCGATCTGGGCACGGTCAAGGTCTCGCTGGCCGGGCCGAAACGGCCTCAGGATCGCATCGATCTGCCGGAGGTCAAATCCAGCTTCCTGTCGCTGGCGGGCGGCGCGCCGCGCGAGGTCCCGGTTGCGCTGAACGGCACGCCGGCGGCGCTGCGGGATGGCTCCGTGGTGATTGCCGCGATCACCAGTTGCACGAACACGTCCAACCCGTCGGTCATGGTGGCGGCCGGCCTGCTGGCCAAGAAGGCGGTCGAGCGGGGCCTGAAGGTCAAGCCGTGGGTGAAGACCAGCCTGGCGCCCGGCTCGCAGGTGGTGACGCGCTACCTCGAAGACGCCGGCCTCCTCGAAGCCCTCGAGGAACTGAACTTCCATGTCGTGGGCTACGGTTGCACGACCTGCATCGGCAACAGCGGGCCGCTGCCCGAACCGGTCGCCGAGGCGATCCAAAAGGAAAAGCTGAACGTGGCGGCCGTGCTCAGCGGCAACCGGAACTTCGAAGGGCGAATCTCGCCGCTCGTCCGCTCGAACTACCTGGCCTCGCCGCCGCTTGTCGTCGCCTATGCGCTCGCCGGACGCATCGACGTCGACCTCACGGGCGAGCCGCTCGGCGAAGACCGCGAAGGCCGCGACGTCTACCTGCGCGATATCTGGCCCTCTCCGGCTGAGGTGCGCGAGGTGATGAACCGCAGCGTGCGGCGCGAGATGTTCGCCTCCACCTATGCGGAAGTCTTCCGCGGCAGCGAGCAGTGGAACGCCATCCCCGTTCCCGAGGGGGATCTGTTCGCGTGGGACGAAGCCTCGACCTACGTGCGGAAGCCGCCGTTCTTCGACGAGCTGGCCGAGCCGCCGGCCGCCTTGCCGGATCTCGCCGGCCTCCGCGTGCTCGCCGTGCTCGGCGATACGGTGACGACGGACCACATCTCGCCGGCCGGCTCCATTCCGGCCGACGGACCGGCGGGCCGCTATCTGATCAGCCGCGGCGTCCAGCCGGCGGACTTCAACTCCTTCGGCGCCCGGCGAGGCAACCACGAAGTGATGATGCGCGGTACGCTGGCCAACATCCGGATCCGGAACCAGCTCGCCCCGGGCACCGAGGGCGGCTGGACGCGCCACCAGCCGTCCGGGGAGCTGATGACGATCTACGACGCCGCCATGCGCTACCAGCGGGAAGGCGTCGGGTTGCTCATCATCGCCGGCAAAGAGTACGGCGCCGGCTCTTCGCGCGACTGGGCCGCCAAAGGCGTGGCTCTACTCGGCGTCAAGGCGGTGCTCGCCGAGAGCTTCGAGCGGATTCACCGGTCCAACCTCGTGGGCATGGGCGTGCTGCCGCTCGAGTTCCTCCCTGGCCAGAACCGCGAGACGCTTGGGCTAAGCGGCACGGAGGTTTTCGCCGTGGAAGGCATCGAGGCGGCCGTCGCCGGCGGCAAGCTCGCCACCGTCCGCGCCGATGGCAAGACCCTCCAGGTGCGCGTCCGCATCGACACGCCG
>JBBIMZ010000226.1:4208-6414 GCA_037444135.1 Solibacteraceae bacterium | reverse complement strand
TAGATGTCGGGCCAGCCGTCGTGATTGAAGTCCGCGCTGACGGCCGTCAACCCGTAGCACGGCTCGGACCGCCCGATGCCGGAAGCCGCAGTGACGTCGCCGAAGGTTCCATCGCCGCGATTGCGGTACAGCGAATGAAACGCTTTCGGCAACCCCCGCGGACCGCAGTGCACCAGCAGCCCCTTCCAGTTGCAGCCGGCTGTTCCCTTACGCGGTGTCCTGGCGAAATCAAAGTCCAGGTAACGCGCGACGAACAAATCCAGCCGGCCGTCCCGGTCGTAGTCGAGGAAAGTACACCCCGTCGCCCAAAGCAGGCGATCGTCGGCGAGCCCGGCCGCTCTCGTCACGTCGGTGAAGGAGCCGTCGCCGTTGTTGCGAAACAAGGCGTTCCGGCCGTAATAGGTGAGAAACAGATCCTCGTCGCCGTCGTTGTCGTAATCCCCCGCAGTCGCTCCGGAGGCCCAGCCGCTCCGGCCCAGCCCCGATGCCGCCGTAACATCGGTGAACGTCCCGTCCCGGTTGTTCCGGTACAGGCGGTTGACGGCGCCCGCCGGCGCATCGCGGAGGCGAGAACCGGAGGGAAGGAAGACATCGAGCCATCCATCACCGTCGTAATCGAAAAAAACGGCGCCACAGCCCATCGCTTCGAGAATATAGTCGCGGCCGTCGAGCCCTCCGTAGATGACCGGGCTGGTCAATCCCGCCGCCGCCGCAACGTCAGTGAACTTGGCCGAAAACGGCAACCCGGACGGTTTCGGCCGCGGGAGCGGCCTCACGCCGCGGGAAGCCATTCCGTGGATGTTCTGCGCCGGCGCGGCGCCCGAGGCAGGCACGAGCACGACCCAAGGCAGGATTGCAAACGAATGGAACCGCAAACCAGTTCATTATAGGGGGCGCCGGGCCTTCGGGAAAACGTGTTCAATAGGCTTAACGGCGCGCGCCGGCCCGGCCGAAATCGGCGCCCTTCGCCATTGACAGGAAACGGCCATCGAGCCCACAATCGCCCAGAAGGGGAAAATTCACCTGTACGGAGGTGCGGCGATGAACCGATGCCTGTGTTTGGCAAGGTTGGCTCTGCTGGGGTTCCTGGTTTTCATGGTTCCGCTTGCCGCTCAGATCGGCAATCAGGGCGCGATCCTCGGCGTCGTATCGGATCCCACGGGCGCGGCCGTTCCTGGGGCCGAAGTCACTGTTCGAAATCTGGAGACGGGCCTGAGGCAGACCGTCACCACCGACGGCAGCGGCAACTTCGAGATTCTGGCGTTGCCCATCGGGACCTACTCGGTCTCGGTGACTCAGAAAGGCTTCAAAGTCTGGCGACTCGAGAAGCTCCGAATCACGACGGGCGAGCGCAGCCGGATCTCGCCGGTGCTCGAAGTGGGCGAAATCACCGAGCAGGTGACCGTCGAGGCGGCCACGGAGCTGATCCAGACGGAAAAGGCTTCGGTCGAAGGCATCGTGGTGCAAAAGCAGATCCAGGAGCTGCCCTTGAACGGCCGCAACACGGTGCAACTCGTCAGCCTCATTCCGGGCATGCGCTATCTGGGCAAAGGCGGCCCGGAGCGCGGCTCGACCGTGCAGGGGATCGGCAACCGGAGCGACGAGACCCAGTTTACTTTGGACGGCCTCAACGCCAACGCGGGCATGGATGAGGCCGCCTTCGCGATCCCTAACGTCGACACGATCGCCGAGTTCAACGTCCAGGGCTCGACTTTCAGCGCCGAGTACGGGCGCGACCCGCTCCAGGTGGTGATGGCCACCAAGTCGGGCACCAATGACTTCCACGGTTCCCTCTGGGAGTTCTTGAGGAACCAGAAGCTGGATGCGCGCCACACGTTCGCCTTGACCAAGCCGAAACTCATCCGCAATCAGTTCGGCGCGGCCGTCGGCGGGCGGATCATTCGCGACCGGACGTTTTTCTTCTCCAGCTACGAGGGCACGCGCATCCGGCAGGAGACCATCTACAACTCGACCGTGCCGCAACCGGCCATGCTCGAAGGGGACTTCGCCGGATTGGCCAAGACCATCACCGACCCGGTGGCGGCCGCGCCGTTCCCCGGCAACCGGATCCCCTCCAGCCGGATCGCGGCGTCTTCCAAGTTCTTTTTCCCGTACCTGGTGATGCCGAACTCGCCCGACGGCCGTTTCCGGGCCGTGGCCCCGCGGACCGAAAGCGCTAACGAGGTCAAGGCGCGGATCGACCACC
>JBBIMZ010000226.1:0-4173 GCA_037444135.1 Solibacteraceae bacterium | reverse complement strand
GGGTCGTCTATGACAATCCACAAAACAATCCCAATTACCGGCCGGACGTAGTAGAGACGAACTCGACGCGGCAAAACAGTGTCGGCCTCAACTACATCTACACGATCACGCCTACGACGCTGTTCACCATCAACGCCGGCTATCAGTATTCGAACAACAAGTTCTTCAGCCCGGTGGTCGGCATCGACAATCTGACGGAGAAGGCCGGCATCAACGGCTTCCCGACGGCGGGGCGCGAAGGCAAGACGGGCCTGCCGACAGTGGGCATCACCGGCTACACCGGTTTTCAGGCGCCCTGGGGCAATCCGGGCCGGCTCTGGATGGAGAGCTGGGGCGGCAAGAGCACGGTGACGCTGATTCGCGGCAAGCACTCGATCAACCTCGGCTACGAATACGACAACCGCACGACGTTCGGCAATCACGGCTCGTTCGCCACGCGAGGAAATTTCACGTTCAACGGGCAGTACACCAACGACGGCTTCGCCGACTACTTGCTGGGGCTGGTGGCATCAGCCGGCAGAAACTACCCGCTCCAGACCTTCGGCATGAAGCGCTCGCCTTATTCGGGCGTTTACGTTCAGGACTTCTTTAAGCTGACCAACCGGCTCACCCTGAATCTGGGGCTGCGCTATGACCGGTGGCATGAAAAGCGCGCCGTACGGGGCAACGTTTCCACATTCGATCCGCGGATCGGTAAAGCGGTGGCCGGCGAAGACCGCAACGGCAGAGTCGACCTCACCGCGCAGCCGGTGGCCCGTTACCTGGCCGAGGCCACCAAAGACATCTGGGTGCCGGCCTCCCAAGCGGGCATCCCGCCGGGGTTGTTCCGGGCTACCGGGTCTCTGTCGCCCCGGCTGGGCTTCGCCTGGCGCCCGCTGGGCCGGGAGAACCTGGTCGTACGCGGCGGCTACGGCATCTTCACGAGCGCGTTTCGCGGCAACGTGACGGCCTCGGCCATCGTCGGCCCCCCCTACTGGAGTTACGAGATCCTGAGCTTCAGCCGGACCTCGCTTCAGCGCTGGGAGACGGCCTTCCCGGTCGATCCGACCTCCTTCATTGCGCCGTCGGTGCTCGCCACCGCCTTCGACATCAAGCCGCAAAAGGCGCACGAGTGGAACTTGTCGGTGCAGACCTCACTTCCGCTCCGCTCGGCGCTGACGCTGTCCTACGTAGGGAACCACATCTTCGGCGCAATCTCCGCCAAGCCGTTCGATGAGGTTCCACCCGGACGATACGTCAATCTTCAGGCTGCCCGCCCGTATCCGCGCTTCAGCTCGGCGACGCTTTACATGAACACGGGCGATTCCTGGTATAACGCCATGCACCTCAAGTGGGAGCGGCGTTTCTATGAAGGGTTCTCCTTCATGACGTCGTACGCCTGGGGCAAGCTGCTGCTCGACAATGTCGGGCCGGACATTTGGACGAACCTGACGCCGTTTGCGCCGGCCGGCTATCTACGCGGCCGCTCGGCCAACGACCGCAAGCACATCCTGACCATCAACGGCATCTATGAGCTCCCCGTGGGCCGGGGCAAGAAGTACGCTTCCGGGATTCATCCAGTGGCCAACGCAATCCTCGGCGGGTGGCAAATCAGCGCCATCTACTACTTCGTCTCCGGCGCGCCCTTGAGCTTCGGCGTGCCGGGAGCGACTCTCGGCAACGGCTGGGGCACGCGGGCGAACCTGGTCGGGGACGTGAAGGTCTCCAATCCCGGCCCCGGCGGCTGGTTCAACCCGTCCGCGCTGGCCGCTCCGCCGCTGTATGGCTGGGGCAACTCCGGAATGGGAATCCTGGACGGTCCCGGCACGCACAGCTTCGACACGGCGCTGGCCAAGAATTTCCCGATCATCACCGAAGGGCGTTACGTGCAGTTCCGCTGGGAGATGTTCAACATGCCGAACCACGTCAACTACAGCAATCCGGTGACCGACATCGGCCTGGCGACAACCGGACGGATCTTCTCGGCGGGCGCGGCCCGGCAAATGCAGTTCGGTTTGAAGCTCGTTTTTTAGGCGCGGCGGCCGATGGGCTATGCGTTCATGTTCTTGGGGCTCGGCAGCTTCAGCCTGCTCGGCATCTTCGCCAAGGTCGCCGACCTGAAGCGATGCCGGCCGAGCGCACTCTATGTCTTGCTGTTCGGCTGGGCCGCGCTCCTGGCGCTGCTGGCCTGTCTCGCTTCCGAAGGCGGCGTCACAAGGATTCCGCCGAAAGTGGTGTGGATCGCGGTCCCCTTCGGGCTGTCGGGAGCGCTGGCGGGCATCGCCTTTCAAACGGGAATCCGGTACGGCAAGATCGCCACCAGTTGGCTGATGATCAATCTTTCGGCGGCGCTTCCCACGCTCGGTTCGATCTTTCTTTACCGGGAGCCGGTCAAGCCCCTGAAGGTGGTTGCGCTATGCCTGATCGCCGCTTCGATCCTGCTGCTTTGGAAAGACAAGCTCGAAGACGAGCGGCGCGCGGCGCGTGGAAACTGACCGCGTGTGGTTCCGGTTCATGTTGATCGCCTTCCTGGCCAACGGCATCGGGCCGTTCGGCTTGGGCGTGTTGGAAGTCCGGGGAATCCTCGAGGCATTCCGCTTTCCCTACCTCTTCTATTGGTACTTGGGCGGCGCCCTCCTGGCGGCGGCGTTCTCGCTGCGGCGGTGGAGCCGGCTCCGGGCGGCCGAATGGTTCTTGGGGGGAGCCATGGGCGCCTGTAGTTTGGGAGGCCAGGTGGCGACCGCGCTGGCGCTGGAGTCCGTCCCGGGCCACGCCGTTTTCGCCGTCACAACCGGCGGTACGCTGTTCGTCGTCGCGGCCGCCGGGATCCTTGTGTTTCACGAACGAATCGGCAAGTACGGGCTCGCCGGCATCGCGCTGGGAATCGCTTCGATCCTGATGCTAGGCTTAGGCTGAGCAGAACCGATGCGCATCCCGCGACGAACTTTCGGCGCTTTGTTGCCGGCCGGCCTGATGGGACGGTTCCCGCTCGCCTCCCAGGCAACTCGCCAAGCCTCCGTAACCGTGGACTTCGCCCGGAGCGTCGGGGCGATGGAGATGGGCTGGTTCGCGCTCGGGCAGGGCGGCTTGTCAGAAGAGCCGATGTTCGCCGACCGGGCGCCGGAGATCCGCGCTCTGCGCCCGCGCCTCATCCGGCTGTTCTTGCAAGAATATTACGACCTGATGCCGGCGATGGGCCGCTATCGATGGGACACGCTCGACGCCGCCGTCGACACGATCCTCAAGACCGGAGCCCAGCCGCTGATGTGTATCGCCTTCAAGCCGAAGGTGCTTTTCCCCAAGATCGACCAGGACGTTGTCGAACCGGCCAACTATGAGGCCTGGGAGGAGCTCATCCATCAGCTGGTGAGGCGCTACAAAGATCGCGGCGCCGGCGTCCGGTACTGGGAAGTCGCCAACGAGCCCGACATCGGCGAAGACGGCGGCTGCCCGTATCGCTTCCGGCCGGAGAGCTATTTCCGGTACTACCAGCGGACGGCGCGCGCCGTAGTTCGGGCCGACCCGGAAGCGCGTGTCGGCGGACCGGCGCTGGCCAATCCGAACTCGCCGATCCTGCCGGCGCTGATCGAGGCGGCCCAGCGCGAAAAGACGCCGCTTCATTTCGTCTCCTGGCACATCTATTCGAGCGATCCGCTGCGCATCCGGCAGACGGTCGAGCGGACCCGGGCGCTCATCGCCCATTACCCTTCCGTCCGGGTCGAGACTTTCCTTGACGAGTGGAACATGTCGCTTCGCGACCCCGTGCTCGATCCGCGGTTCCAGCCGTGCTTCATCGCCGAGGTGGCCTGGCAGATGAAGGAAGCAGGGCTCGATTACTCCTGCTACTACCATATCCGCGATTACCACATCGACCCGGCGACCTTCGCGCGCTTCCTGTCGCCCTCCGGCGTGGCGCTGATGACGAAGTGGTGGAATCAAATGTCGCAGTTCGACGGGCTGTTCGACTTCCAGAACCGCGTCCGGCCCTCCTATTTCATTTTTCGACTCCTCTCGCGCCTGACCGGTGAGCGCCTCGCTCTTGAAAGTTCCGACGCGCAGGTGCACGGATTCGCCGGGCGCGATGAGAGCTTGCGCCGCTCGAGCATGCTGCTGTGGAATTTCTCCCCTTCGCCGGCCGCGGTTCATCTGCGCCTGGCGTGCCTCCGCGCGAAAATAAGCGCAAAACGCCTGACG
>JBBIMZ010000225.1:0-6433 GCA_037444135.1 Solibacteraceae bacterium | reverse complement strand
TGTACACTGGGCACTGGGTTGCCGGGAAAGGAGCCCCCTGATGGCCGAAGAAAAACCTTCCGCTGATCTTCAAACGAGCGCCTTGCTCCATCTGGGCGCCGCCGCGGCCCTGCTGGCGGCCATCGCTCTAGCCGGCTTGCGCGCCGGTCCGCTGGCGCGCGCCCGCGCCTGGTATCTGATCCTGCTGCTGATGACCGCTTTCGTCCTGGTCGTCGGCCACGCCATCACCGGCTACTGGACCGGAATTCTGATCGACGCCCGCAACAAGATGAGCCTCTCGCGTCTCCAGTTGGTCGCCTGGTCGCTGTTGATCCTCTCGGCGCTCCTTACGGCGGTGTTGACCAACATCGCGCTCGGCTGGGAGTCCCCGCTGGCCGTAACCATCCCGTCGGAGCTCTGGGTGCTCTTGGGGATCAGCACGGCTTCCATGGTGGCCTCGCCGGCTGTCCTGGGCTCGAAGCGGGATCGCGCTGCCGATCCCAAGGAGGTCTCCCGCACGCTGAAGACTCTCGAGCGCCAGGGTTACCCATCGGCGGCGCTCGACCTCCAGGGCCTGCTGCTCGGCTACGCCTCGCCCGACTTTTCCCGCTGGGCGGATCTGCTCAAGGGCGAAGAGGCGGGCAACGCCGCCCACGTCGATCTCGGCAAGCTTCAGATGTTCTTCTTCACCTTCGTCCTCGTGCTCGGCTACGGCGCAGCGCTCGCGACGATGTTCGGACAAGACGGACCCGTCACCGCCCTGCCGGCGGTCCAGGACGGCATGAACGTCCTGCTGGGCATCAGCCATACGGGCTATCTGGCGGACAAGGCGATCTCGCACTCGGCCGCGGCGCCGCCCCCGTCCGGGCCGCCGGAAGCCTGACATACGAGCCTGACATAGGAGCCGCCCGCTCATGCCGAACCGCAACGCCGCAGCCGCCGCCGTCCCGCTGCTGATCGCTCTGGCCGCCACGGCTCCCCTGCCCCGCTCCAGCCCGGAGCCGGTCCGCGTCCGGCTGGCCCGCACCCAGTCGCCGCCGCAACTTTCCCTGGAGGCGCTTTCGGATGAGCAGCGCGGCTGGCTCTCCGAACACAATCCCTTCGGCGTCCCGGCCACCAATCTGCCGGCCTCGTGGACGCTCGTGGTCCGCCGGGGCTACACGCTCGCCCACAACAACGTCGACCTGATCGCCGACTGGGTCAGCTACCACCTCACGCGAGACTACGTTCTCGGCCGGGAACCCCGCCCCGGCTCGTCCGCCTTCCGACCCGATCCGCTGCTGGCGCCCAACCGCCGCGCCGAACTCGCCGACTACGCCGGCTGGAACGGCGTCTACGACCGCGGCCACCAGTGCGCCGCCGCTGACTCGAAAGGCCGTGGGGCGGAGGTCGTCCTGGAGAGTTTTTACCTCTCCAACATGACTCCCCAGGATTCTTCTCTGAACCGCACCAACTGGCGCCTGCTCGAAGAGAAGGTCCAGAAACTGGCGCTCGCCCGGGGCGAACTCTGGGTCATCACCGGACCGCTGTTCGTCGACGAGGATCGCGACGGCCTGGTCGAGTTTTTCGTCATCGGCCCGCACCACGTCTCGGTGCCCACGCATTACTTCAAGGTCGTCGTCGCGCGCCGGCCGGTGACGCAGGAGCTGGAAGCGTTCGCCTTTCTCGTCCCCAACCGGGCTACGAGCGAAGACTTCGAGCGCCTGTTGACGTCCGTCGACGAGATCGAACGCCTCTCCGGCCTCGACTTGCTCCAGGCGCTCCCCGACCCGCAGGAGGAGGCCCTCGAAAGCGCCGTCCCCGCCGCACTTTGGCGGCAGTAGCTGCGCCGCAGGCGCCCGCTTGGGATACAATGCCCGGCATGACCCTATCGCGTCGCACGATGATCGCCTCTCTGGCCGGCGCCGTCCTCGGTCCCCGCGCCGGCCGCTCCGCGTTCAAAGCTCAGGCCTTCGGCCTGATCGGGGACCGGTATCATAACTCCGACTACATCCGCGTCGGGCTGACGCGCACGATCGCGCGCGACCTGGGCATCTCGATCGATTTCTGCGATGAGACGCAGCGGCTCACCGCCGAAACGCTCGACGGCTACAAGCTGCTCATCATCCTGCGCGACGGCATGATCTGGCCCGACGGGTACCCGGACGAGAACACCAACGCCGCCTGGGTGGCCACGGGCCGTCCTAAGCTCGTCTCCGACCCTCCCGTGCCGCCCACGCCCGCCAAGCCCGCCTTCTGGATGAAGCCCGAGCAGGGCAAAGCCGTCCGCCAGTTCATCGAAAACGGCGGGGCCGGCCTGTTCCTTCACAACGTGACGCACATCGGCCTGACCGATCCCGACTTCCGCCACGTGCTGGGCGCCGCCTATACGGGCCACCCGCCGATCCGCACCTTCAAAGTCAAGGTGACGAACCCGAACCACCCGATCACGAAAGGCGTGCGCGACTTCATCGTCACCGACGAACAGCACTACATGGACTACGACAAGGATCCGAAGTTCATCTTCCTGGAGACGGTCAACGAAGAGGGGCTGACCTATCAAAAATACGGCGCGACGGCGCCGGGCGGGTGGGCGTTCGATTACGGCAAGGGCCGCGTCTGTTATATGTCGCCGGGCCACCTGCTGACGGTGCTGTGGAACCCGGAATACGTCAAGCTCCAGCACAACGCCGTGCGCTGGCTGCTGCGGCAGTCCTGAGCGTATGCGCCGGCGCGACCTGTTGCTCGCGGCGCCGGCCGGGGCGGCGGGCGTCCAATCCGGCCAACCGGAATCCCCACGCGCCGCGCTCCCGCTGGCGCAGCTTCGCGACCAGTACCGGCGCGATCTGTTCGATGACTTCCTTCCGTTCATGGACAAGTATGTCATCGATCACCGATACGGGGGCTTTCTGTGCAACACCGACCGCGACGGCACGAATCTGAGCACGCAGAAGACGGCCTGGTACGAAGGCCGGGGCATCTGGGTTTATTCGTTCCTGTATAACAACCTGACCCGGGAGCCAAAGCATCTCGAGGTCGCGCGCAAGTCGGTCGACTTCATCCTCAAGTCCAAGCCCACCCATCCGGAAGGCCTGTGGCCGAAAACCTTCCACCGCGACGGGACGCCGGCGAGCCCTCCCGATACGGCCGTCTACGGAGATCTGTTCATCGCCGAAGGACTGGCCGAGTTTTCGAAGGCTACGGGCGAGCCCCGCTACTGGGAGCTGGCGCGGGAGATCGTCCTCAAGTGCGTGCACCTCTATGACCGGCCCGATTATGAGCTTCGCATCGGCGAGACGTATCTCGGCCCGGGCGCCCGCCCGTTCCCGGGCGCGCGCATCCAAGGGGTCTGGATGGTTCTGATCCGCGTGACGAGCGAGATGCTCAAGACGCGCCACGAACCCGAACTCGAGCGCATCGTCTCGCGCGCCGTCAGCGCGGTGATCGACCATCATTTCAACCCGGCGTTCGAGCTCAACAACGAGCTGCTCAACCACGACCTGTCGCGCCCGGCCGACGAGTACGCCCAGCTGGTCTACACCGGCCACGCCATCGAGACGCTGTGGATGATCCTGTACGAAGCCCTCCGGCGGCGCGATCAGAAGCTGTTCGCCACCGCCGCCGCGCGCTTCCGCCGCCACGTGGAGGTCGCCTGGGATGACGTCTACGGCGGCGTCTTCCGGAATTTGCAGCACGTCGACAACAACATCTGGAGCGTCGATAAAGTCCTCTGGGCGCAGGAAGAGGTGCTCATCGGCTCGCTGTGTATCTACGAACACACGGGCGAGCGGTGGGCGCGCGACTGGTTCATGCGGATGTTCGATTACGTGCAGGAGCGCTACCCGCTGCGCCGCTACGGCTTCCCGCTCTGGATCACATCGGCCGACCGGAAAGTGACCTTCGAGCGGCACGCCACGCGCGTCGAGAACTATCACCATCCGCGCCACCTGATGCTGAACCTGCTGGCGCTGGAGCGGCTCCTCCGCCGGGGAGAGGCGCCCTCGGACGCCTTCCGCCCCGCCTGAAACCCCGCCGAAGCGCCCGTCAGGCGCGCAGCCTCAGCCCCGACGGCAGGATGCGGTCGCCGAGCCGCTGCATCCAGTCGCGCAGGATGGCGGTCATCTCATCGCGCGTGCGGGCCATGCCGGGCTCGCGCGCCAGGTTGGTGCGCTCGTACGGGTCCTGCCCCAGGTTGTACAGATGAGTCACGTTGAGCTCGCGGTCCACCACGAGCTTGTCGAGACCCCGCACCACCATCCGCCACTCTTCGGGCGTGCCGAGCCGACCCTGACAGTAGACGGACTCCGCACGCGGCCCCGTCCCCCGCACCCACTGCTGGGACAGGTCCCGGCCCTGCACGCCCGCCGGCACCGGCAGGCCCGCCAGCGACAGCAGCGACGGCATCAGGTCCACGATCGAGATCGGCATGTCGCTCGCCGCGCCGCCGCGGATCGCCCGCCCGTAGCGGACCAGCAGCGGAATCCGCGTGGCTTCTTCGAACGGCACGCCTTTGGCTTCGAGTCCGTGGGAGCCGAGCATGTCGCCGTGGTCGGAAGTGAAGACGATGATCGTCTCGTCGAGCATCCCCGCCGAGCGCAGCGTCTCGAGCAGCCGGCCCACGTTCGCGTCCAAAGCCGAGCACAGGCCGTAGTAGCCCGCCAGCGCTTTGCGCCCTTCGGCCGCTTTCGCCGCCGGAACATTCGGCCGCAGGCGCAGGCGCTCCGGATCGTACCAGCCGGCGAACGGCGCCGGCGGCGTGCGCGGCGGGTGGGGCGGCCCCCAGGCGATGACGAGAAACCACGGCCGCCCCGCGTTCTGCCGGATGAAGTCGCAGGCGAGCCCGGTCTGATAATCCGGTTCGAAGCCCTCGCCGCGAATCGGCTCGGGGCCGTCGCGGAAATAGACCGAATCGAAGTAACGGTGCCCCCGGTTGAAGGCGGCCCAGTAGGCGAAGCCCCGCCGGCGCGGGCCCGGCGGCACGAAGCCGGGCGTCTCGGACCCGTCCAGGTGCCACTTGCCGATGTAGCCCGTCACGTAGCCGGCGTCGGCCAGCGCCTGGCTGATGGTCGGCTCGTCGAGCGGCAAGCGAATGTTGTTCGCCGGAACCTGGCAGGCGTGCGGGAAACGGCCGGTGAAGAGCGAGGCGCGGGCAGGCGAGCACAGCGGATTCGACGTATAGGCGCGGCTGAAGAGCAACCCGCCGCGGGCCAGTTCCTCCAGGTGCGGCGCTTTCAGGTTGGAATCCCCGGCGGCGCCGAGCGTCTGGCCGCGCCACTGGTCGGCGAGCAGCAGCAGAATGCTCGGGCGCGCGGGCTGCCCCGCCCCGCGGCCGGCGCCGGCTGCGAAGCTGAGGAGAAACTCCCGCCGGCGCATCTCAGCGCAACATCGCCTCCCGCTTGGCCCGGAATTCCGCGCCCGGTTTCCATTCCGGCCACTTCTCCCCTTCCGCCACGCGCCAGCCCAACAAGAACAGCAGCCGCACGTCCTCGGCGGCGCCCTCCAGATCCCAGTCCGGCTTGATCTCGTCGGACGGCTTATGATAATCCCGCGCGGTGAACTCCTTGCGTTTCTCCTCGCCGAAACCCGGGGGCTTGCCGATGTATTCGGTCCCGCCATGGACATAGAAGGCGGGCACGCCCTGCTTGGCGAATTCGAAGTGGTCCGCCCGGTAGTAGTAACCCTTTTCGGGCTCCGCGTCCGGCTTGACCCCGCGTCCCTGCTCGCGGGCGATCTCGACCGCCAGATCGTCGAGCGTGCTGTTGCCGAGCCCTACGACCATCACGTCGCGCGTGCGCCCCCACTGATTGATTCCGTCGATGTTGATATCGGCCAGCGTCTGGGCGAGCGGGCAGACCGGGTGCTCGACATAATACTTGGCTCCGAGCAGGCCCTGTTCCTCGGCGGTGACGGCCGCAAAGAGCACGGTGCGCCGGGGCCTGGCGCCAAGGCGCGTGAAAGCGCGCGCGATTTCAAGCAGCACGCTTACGCCCGAGGCGTTGTCGAGCGCTCCGTTGAAGATCTGGTCGCCCTGGAGCGAGGGGTCGCGCCCCAGGTGATCCCAGTGCGCCGTGTAGATGACGCACTCCTGCGGAAGCTCGCGGCCCGGGACCCGGCCGATGACGTTGCGCGATTCGACCTGGCGCAGCGTGTTCTTCAGCGCGAAGGAGGCCGTCGCCGCCAGCCGGACCGGCTTGAATTCCCGGCTCACGGCGGCGCGCTTGAGCGTGTCGAAATCCTGCCCTGCGGCGGCGAACAGCTCCCGGGCCTTCTCGAGCGTGATCCAACTCTGGATGGGGACGCGGCCGGCGGCGCTCGCCGAGCGAATCTCGAAGTTCTCGCCGCCCCAACTGGCCCGCACGACCTCCCAGGGATAGCCCGCCGGACCCGTCTCGTGCACGATCACGGCCGCGGCGGCCCCTTTGGCGGCGGCGATCTCGTACTTGTAGGTCCAGCGCCCGTAGTAGGTCATCGCCCG
>JBBIMZ010000224.1:0-6452 GCA_037444135.1 Solibacteraceae bacterium | reverse complement strand
CGGCGACGAGGATGCGAATTCGGCAAAAAGGCATAGCGCTCTTAAATTCTACGCTCTGCCCCGCCGGCCGTGGCGCGCCTGCCGGTCAGAGGCCGGCCGCCTCGGCCAGCATCTCCAGGCTCAGCCGCCCCGTGTAAATCGCCATCCCCAGCGCGGCGTGCACGTTCAGGCGGGCCAGCTCCCGAATCTCCTCGAGCGAAGCAATGCCGCCGGCGGCCGTAATCTCCAGCTCGGTGGCGGCCCTCAGGCGCCGGAACCAGTCCAGATCCGTTCCCTGCATCATGCCTTCTTTGTCGACGTAGGTGCACAGGAAGCCCGAGCAGTACGGCTCGAGCCGCCGCACCATCTCCTCGGCCGAGAAGTCCGTCGCTTCGCGCCATCCTCGAATCACGATGCGGCCGTCTTTCGAGTCCAGCGCGATGATCACCCGTTCGCGCCCGACGGCCGCCGCGAGCATGTCCAAAAACCCCTGGTTCGGCCCGTGACTGGAGAAGGCGGCCGTGCCGACGATCACCTTCCGCGCCCCTTGCGCCACCAGCTTCCGGGCCCGTTCGATCGTGCGCACTCCGCCGCCGACGCGGCACGCGGCGTGCCCAGCCAGAAATTCCACCAGCTCGTCGTTCGCCCCCCGGCCCATCGCCGCGTCCAAGTCAATCACCTGGATTTCGGGAAAGCGCGCGAACTGGCGCAGCATCTCCGCGGGAGAATCGCCCTCGAGCGCCTTTTCTTTTCCCTGGACGAGCTGGACGACCTTGCCGTCCATCAGGTCGATGCACGGGATGATCATCGCGTCGTCCTCACGGGGATGTTGTGCTTGTAGAGGAACTCCTTGAGTTCCGCCACGGTGTAGGTTCCGTAGTGAAAGATCGAGGCAGCCAGCGCCGCGTCCGCCTCGCCTTCGGTGAGCACTTCGAGAAAATCCTCGGGCTTGCCGGCGCCGCCGGAAGCGATGACGGGGATCTTGGTGGCGCGCGAGACGGCTCGCGTCAGACGGCAATCGAAGCCGCCCTGCACCCCGTCGGTGTCCATCGAGGTCAGCAGGATCTCGCCGGCGCCGAGCGCTTCGCCGCGCTGCGCCCACTCGACCGCGTCGAGGCCTTCATCGTCGCGCCCGCCGCGCGTGTAGACCGTCCACTCGCCCGGGCCGCGCCGCCTGGCGTCGATCGCCAGGACCGTGGCCTGCGCGCCGAACTCGGCGCTCAGTTCGCTGAGCAGTTCCGGCCGCCGCACGGCCGCCGTGTTCACGCTCACCTTGTCGGCGCCGGCCATCAGGATCCTGCGCGCATCGCGCACCGAGCGGATGCCGCCGCCGACGGTGAGCGGGATGAAGACCCGGCGCGCCGTGCGAAACACGACGTCCACCATGATGTCGCGCGCGTCGCTCGAAGCGGTGATGTCCAGAAAGACCAGCTCGTCGGCGCCCTGCTCGTTATAGCGGCCGGCGAGTTCCACCGGATCGCCGGCGTCGCGCAGATTCAGGAAATGGATCCCCTTCACCACGCGCCCGCCGGTCACGTCCAGACATGGAATGATGCGCTTGGCGAGCATCGCTACAGCTCCACGAAATTCCTCATGATCGCCAGCCCGAGCGGCCCGGATTTTTCCGGGTGGAACTGCACGCCGAAGACGTTGTCTTGCTCAAGCAGCGACGTGTACTGCACGCCGTACTCGGTGACCGCGGCCGTGGCGGCGGTGACGGGCACATAGTAGCTGTGGGCGAAGTAGACATAGGGCCGCTCCGGCAGGTCGCGCAGCAGCCGGCACTCGCGCCGCCGCTCGAGCACGTTCCAGCCCATGTGCGGCACGCGCGCCGCGGCGCTGAAGCGGACCACCGACTCGGGAAACAGGCCGAGACCCCGCACCCCGGGCGCCTCCTCGCTTCCCGCAAACAGCACATGCAGACCGAGACAGATGCCGAGAAACGGCACGCCGGCGCCGATCCGCTCGCAAAACGTCTTCCGCACGCGCATCGCATCGAGGGCGCGCATGATCTGGCCGAAATGGCCGACCCCCGGCAGGATGATCTTGTCGGCCCGCCGCAACCCTTCGGCGCTGTCCACCACCTCGTAGCGCGCCCCGATCTCCTCGAGCGTGTTCTGGACCGAGCGGAGATTGCCCGCCCCGTAGTCGAAGATGGCGATCATAGCAATCCCTTGGTCGAAGGCAACTGGTCGCGCAGCCGCCGGTCGCGCGAGCAGGCGTATTTCATCGCCCGGGCGAAGCATTTGAAGATGGCTTCGACCTTGTGGTGGCTCGAGCGGCCGTAGAGCACTTTGGCGTGCAAGTTCGCCCCGGCGTTCGTGACGAAGCCGCCGAAGAAGTCCTCGAGCAGCTCCGCCTGGAGATCGCCCACCAGGCGGCTCCTCACCAGATCCCGGTAGACCAGCGCCGGCCGGCCGCCCAGATCGACGGCCACGACGGCCAGCGTCTCGTCCATCGGTTGGACGAAGTAGCCCGCCCGGTTGATCCCGCGCCGGTCCCCCAAAGCCTTGGCGAACAACTGGCCCAGCACGATCCCCACGTCCTCGACCGTGTGGTGCTGGTCCACATCCAGGTCGCCGCGGGCTTCCAGGGCGAGGTCGAAGCCGCCGTGACGCGCCACCAGGTTGAGCATGTGATCGAGGAAGCGGACTCCCGTCGAGATCTCGTAGCGGCCCCGGCCTTCGATCCGCAGCCGGCCGCGGATCTGGGTCTCTTTCGTGATGCGCTCGATCTCGGCCGTCCGCATCTCACCACACCTGATCGAGCGCTTCGAAGAACCGGACGATCTGCTCCCGCGTGCCCGCCGTGACGCGGATGCAGCCGGGCAACTCATAGCTACGGTCCCGCACCAATACGCCCCGGGAGCGCAAGCCGTCGCGAATCTCGACGGCGCGCTCGCCGGCCCGGAACAGCACGAAGTTGGCCCGGCTCGGATAGTAAGGAATGCCGCGCTGCTCGAAGCCTTCGCAGAGCATCCGCCGCGCTTCCAGGACTTCCCGCACATAGCCGCGGATGTAATCCGTGTCCGTGATGGCGGCCTCGGCGGCGAGCGCCGCCAGGGCGTTGACGCTGTAAGGCGACTGCGCCTTGTGCAGGTACCGGATGTTGGCCTCCTGCGAAAACAGGCACCCCAGGCGCATCGCCGCCATGCCGTACACCTTCGAGAATGTCCGGCTGACGAACAGGTTGGGAAACTCAGCCAGCAGCCCCAGCGCGGTCACGCCGCTGAATTCGTAATAGGCTTCATCGACCAGCACGGCCGCGCGAGGCGCCCGCTCGAGAATCCGGCGGATCCCCTCGAGCGTCACGCCCGTTCCGGTCGGGTTGTTCGGATTGGCGAGCAGCACCGCGCGGGTCTTGCTCGGCAGCGCCTCGAGCACTTCCTCGAGCGGAAAACTCAGGTCGGCCGCCCTGTAGTCGATTTCGCGAATCTCCGCGCCGGCCACCTCGGCATAAAAGCGGTACATCGCATAGGAGGGCCGCAGCAGGAGCACCTCGTCGCCGGCGTCGACGTAGGTGTTGACGAGCACCTGAATCGCCTCGTCGGTGCCGTTGGTCAGCAGCAGTTGATTTTCGCCGACGCCGAAGAAGGCGGCCAGGCGCGGGCGCAAGCTGTCGTACTCGGGGTAGACCGCCAAAGCGTCGGCCGACAGCCGCTCCTTGAGGAACTCGACCACGCGCGGCGAGGCGCCGACCGTGTTCTCATTGAAGTCCAGGCGGAGCTTCCCCGCCCGGCCCGACGTGGGCGGCGAATACGGCGCCATCTTCCGAACCGCCGGGCGCGGCGCAAGCGTCTCAGGCACGGAACCGCACCTCCACGCTGCGCGCATGCGCCTCGAGCCCTTCGGCGCGGGCCAGCGTTGTGATCGCCGGCGCCAGCCGCGCCAGCGCCGCCGCACTGAGCTGCTGAAACGAGATCACCTTCACGAAGTCCGCCGCCGAGAGCCCTCCGCGCAGCCGCGCCGCTCCCGAAGTCGGCAGCACGTGGTTGGGACCGGACGCGTAATCGCCCGCCGCCTCGGTGCTGTACGGCCCGACGAAGACCGAACCGGCGTGCCGCACGCGTTTGAGCAGGCCCGCATCCGGAATGCTCAGGTGCTCCGGCGCGAACCGGTTGGCCAGCTCGATGGCTTCCTCGAGCCCTGAAACCAGCAGGATCGCCGAGTTCTTCGCCAGCGCTTTGCGCGCCACCGGCGCCGTGGGAAGCCCGTCGAGCCGGCGCGCGATCTCGGCCGCCACTGCCTCGGCGAGCTTGCGCGACGGCGTCAACAAGACGGCCGAGGCGTCGGCGTCGTGCTCGGCCTGCGCCAGCATGTCGGAGGCGATCCAGGCCGGCTCGCCGTCAGCCGCGATGATCAGGATCTCGGTCGGACCGGCGATGAAATCGATGCCCACTTCGCCGGCCAGAAGCTTCTTGGCCGCCGCCACGTAGATATTTCCGGGGCCGACAATGCGATCGGCCCGCGGAACCGTCGGCGTGCCGTAGGCAAAAGCGGCGATGGCGTGCGCCCCGCCCATCTGAAATACCGCCGGGACTTTCAGCATCCAGGCGGCGCCCAGGATCGCATCCACCGGGCGCGGCGTGGCCACCGAGATCGTCCGCACGCCCGCCACTTGCGCCGGAATCACCGTCATCATCAACGTCGACGGCAGCGGATAGCGGCCCGCCGGAATGTAGGCCGCCACGCTCTCCAGCGGCCGCACGACCTGCCCCAGGCGCAACCCGGGCGCCGGCGAAAAGGACCGCGCCACGGGCAACTGCCTCCGGGCGAAAGCGGCGATGTTCCGCGAGGCTGTCCGCACCGCCTCGCGGAAGTCTCGCCCCAGACGCCGGTGCGCCGCCGACAGCTCATCCGGCGGCACGGTCACCGTCGCCCGCTCCAGCCCGTCCCAGCGCCGGGCGTATTCGATCAGCGCCTTGTCGCCGCGCCGCCGCACGGCTTCCAGAATCGGCCGTACCGTCTCGACGGCTTGCTCCAGCCGCGCCCGGCGGCGCGCCAGAAGCTTGTCGGCCTCGCTCGATTCCACGATGCGGATCATGGCTACATCACGATCTTGTTGAGCGGATACTCGACGATCCCCTGCGCGCCCGCTTCCTTGAGGCGGGGGATGATCAATCGCACCGTGGTCTCGTCCAGAATCGTGTTCACCGCCAGCCAGTCCGGATCGCTGAGCTGGGAGATCGTCGGCTTCTTCAACGCCGGAAGCGTCTCGAGCACCTTCTCCAGGTTCTTTCGCTCCACGTTCAGCATGAGCCCCACTTTGCCCCGAGCGTTCATCGCCCCTTCGAGCACCATCTTGATGTCTTCAAGCTTCCGCCGCTTCCAACTGTCTTTCCAGGCGTCAACGTTGGCGATCAGCTGCGTGTTGGATTCGAGCACCGTCTCGACGATCCGCAGCTTGTTGGCACGCAGCGACGAGCCGGTCTCGGTCACTTCGACGATCGCGTCGGCCAGTACGGGGGGCTTGACCTCCGTGGCCCCCCAGCTGAACTCGACCTTAGCGTTGACGCCGTGCTCGGCCAGATAGCGCTTGGTGGCCCCCACGAGCTCCGTGGCGATGATCTTCCCTTCCAGGTCTTTAACCGACTGGATCGGCGATGACTCCGGCACCGCCAGCACCCAGCGCACCTTACCGAAGCTCTGCTTGGCGTAAACCAGGTCGGCGACCGTGACCACCTGAGCGTCGTTCTCCCGGACCCAGTCATAGCCCGTCAGGCCTGCATCGAGCACGCCGTCCTCGACGTACCGGGCCATCTCCTGCGCCCGGATCAGCATGCATTCGATCTCCGGATCGTCGATCGCCGGAAAATACGACCGCGTGCTGATGGTGATGTTGAAGCCGGCCCGCCGGAACAGCTCCACCGTGGCGTCCTGCAAGCTCCCTTTGGGAATGCCCAGCTTGAGAATCATCGCGCGCCTCCGTAGACCGAGGCGGGATCGTAGGCGGGCTCTTCGTTCACCACCCATTCTCCGTTCCGCAGCGTCCGGTAGAAGCAGCTCCGGTAGCCGTTGTGGCAGACGCCCGGACCGAGCGCCTCCACTTGGATCACCAGCGCGTCGGCGTCGCAATCGGCCTGAATCTCTTTCACCAGAAGCCGGTGGCCCGAGCTTTCCCCTTTCACCCAAAGTTTGTTGCGCGAGCGGCTGAAGAAGGTCGCCTGCCCCGTTTCGACCGTGCGGCGGAACGCCTCCGCGTTCATGAAACCCACCATCAGGACGCGGCCCGTGCCCTGGTCCTGAATCACCGCCGGCACCAGACCGCCCAGCTTCTCAAAGTCCAGTTCCATAAGCGTCACCCACAAAGAAAAAGCCCGCCGGAGGTGCGGCGGGCGGCGTGCTCAAATTCCTCTTGGAGAATTGCTCAGACAGCGGCCCGTCGCGGCAGGGAGCGCCGGAGATGATGCCGGTGTCGGCAAACGGACCGGGTCAACATGAGATTTCAGTATACCAAAGCCTCAGCGCTCGAGC
>JBBIMZ010000223.1:0-6454 GCA_037444135.1 Solibacteraceae bacterium | reverse complement strand
GAGGGGCTGACCGAGGACGTGGCCGCCGTCGCAGCGCGCGGCGCGCTCACCGAGGCGCGGGAAGTGATCAATCCCCGTCCGCGCGGTCAGGCGCGCATCTTCCGGTTACTCCAGGATCACGCCATCGGATTCATCACCTACTCGGAGGGGGTCAACGACGACGTCAACAAGATCATCTGGTCGCGACTGGGTTGGGATCCGGAGGCCAAGATCGAAGAGATCCTGCGCGAATACAGCCGTTATTTTCTCGGCGAGCGTCACGCCTCCGAGTTCGCTCAGGGCCTGCTCGATCTCGAGCGGAACTGGGATGGACCGCTGCTGGCGAATGCCCAGGTCGAGGCCACGCTCGAGCGCTTCCGGGCTCTCGAACGTGCGGCCTCGCCGCAGGAGCTGCTGAACTGGCGCTTCCAGCAAGCCCTCTACCGCGCCTACTACGACGCCTACACGCGGCGGCGACTGCTTTACGAGACCCATCTGGAAGAGCAGGCGCTGGCCCGGCTTCGCCAGGCGCGGGCGACGGGCACGCCGGCCGCCCTCGAAGCGGCCGAGCGGATCCTCGATCAAGCCGTCCTCGAGCCGGTCGCACAAGATCTCCGGGCCCGCGTCTTCGAGCTCGGCGAAGCGCTCTACCAGAGCATCCGCATGCAATTGAGCGTCGAGCGCTATCAGGCGATCGCCGTCGGGCGGGGCGCCAACCTGGACACGATCGACCTGCCGCTGAACAACCGTCTCTGGCTCGAGCGGCGCTTCGCCGAGATTCGCCGGCTCTCCGGCGAGGATCAGCGGCTGAAGGCGATCGAGGAGATCCTCCACTGGAGCGATCCGGGACCGGGCGGCTTCTATGACGACCTCGGCAACCTCACGCGCCAGCCGCACCTGGTGCGCGGACCCGGCTTCGAGCAGGACCCCATGTTCCGGCGCTCGGCGCTGGTCGGCTTCGCGCTTCAACCGGAGAACCTGTGGAATCCGATCTCCTGGTGGCGCCACGCCGAGTCGCTCTACGACGCGCCGCTCGAAATGCACTACGCGAACCTGGATCCGGAGGCGCGCTACCGGCTGCGTGTCGTCTACGCCGGCGACAGCCCCCGGCCGAAGATCCGGCTCGTGGCCGGCGAGTCCGTCGAGATCCATTCGTGGCTCGAGCGCCCGGTTCCGTTCCGCCCGCTGGAGTTCGACCTCCCGCCGGAAGCCACCGCGGGCGGCGAGCTTCGCCTGCGCTGGTGCCGCGAGCCGGGTCTGGGCGGCAACGGCCGCGGCTGCCAGGTAGCCGAAGTGTGGCTGCTGAAGAAATGAATCGAAGACAGCCCGGCGTCGATTCTCAAGATCGATACGGATCTGTGGCTGTTCGAGGGCTTCAACCAGCGTCCGGGCTGGTTCGCCGGGCTGTGGTGGCGGCCGAGAGGCGCCATCGACTGAGCCGGAAAATCCTGCGCCCTACCGCAGCGAGGCCAGCTCTTCCTTGACCTGCGCGATGATGGGTCCGTATTGCGCCCGGGGCGCCCTGGCGACGAACGCTTCGAAGCACTGGCGCGCGCGGGCGCGATCTCCCAGCATTTTGTAAATCAGACCAAGGTTCAGCTGAGCCTCCACCAGATCCGGATCGAGCTGGACCGCCCGCTCGAAATAGCCGCGCGCCGCCGCGGCATCCTGGCGCTGGATGGCGATTAGGCCCAGCCCGTTATGGGCGGCGGCGTGCGCCGGATCGGTGGCCAGGATCCAGCGGAAGACCCGTTCGGCGTCGGCGAGGCGGCCTTTTTCCAGATAGGCCGTGGCGAGGTTGGTCTGGCTTTCGAGGTCGGACGGGTTGAACTGCGCCGCACGCTCGTAGGCGGCGATGGCTTCGTCTTTCTTGCCTTGGCGCAGCAGCAGGTCGCCGATACGCGAGTGAAGCCGTCCGCTGCGGATGCCGCGCTCGAGCCCGGTCTGGTACAGCTTCATCGCGTCGGCGTAGCGGCCGGCCTTCTCGAGCTCGCCGCCGAGGTGGTAGTAGAGCGACGGGTTCGACGGGTCGGACTCCAGCGCCCGACCGAGCAGCCGGATCCGCTCGGGCGAAGGAAGGCGGGAGTCCGGCCCGGCGGCGATGTCAAGCGTGCGGAGGATGGCCACGCGGTCCTTGGGATCGGCGCCCTGGCCGGACAGTTCGTACTCGCGCGCCGAGAAGCCGCTCAGATAGCCGAGGGTCTTGAGCTGGCGCAGAGTCTGTTCGTCGACGAGGCTGGTCTGGACCTTTTCGACGCCGCCCTGCGCCGCCGGGCCGAGGATCGATCGCAGGCGGGCTTCGAGTGCGCCGGCCTCGACCGGATGCCGGTCGATGACGTTCCGCGTTTCCTCCGGGTCGTCGCTGAGGTCGTAGAGCTCCGGTTTGGGAGCCCGGATGTACTTCCAGCGATTGCTGCGGATGGCGCGCAGTTCGGCCCAGCCCATGTTCATTTTCGGGAAGAGTGTTTCCGCGTACGAGTACTCGGTGTCGACGGGCCTGCCGCGGAAGGCCGGCACCAAGCTCACTCCCTGGCAGTCGGCAGGGGGCCGGCCGCCCATCAGATCCAGCAACGTGGGCAGCAGGTCGATCGTCCGGGCTTGCGCCGAGACGCGGACTCCGGCGGGAACTCCCGGTCCCGCCAGAAGGAACGCGATGCGCAGCGTGGCGTCGTAGAGAAAGACCCCGTGCGTATACTCGCCGTGCTCGCCCAGGCTCTCGCCGTGGTCGGACAGGACGGCGATAAGCGTCTGGTCCTCCGGCGCTTTCTGGCCCACGGCCTCGAACAGGCGGCCGAGCTCCCGGTCGACATACGCCACCTCGCCATCGTAGGGCCGGCCTGCGTACTTGAGGCGGAACTCGCCGGGAGGTTCATAGGGCAAATGGGGATCGAAGACGTGCACCCACAGAAAGAACGGCTTTCCCGACTGGCGGCCGAGCCAGGCGAGAGCCCGGTCGACCACCTCGCCGGCCGGCCGTTCGGGATATTCGCGGGCAAGCTGATGGCCGGCGGGTTTGGGCATCTGATCGTCGTACACGGCGAAGCCTTGATGGAACCCAAACAACCGCTTGAGCACCGAGGCGCCGATAAACGCCGCCGTATCCCAACCCTGCTGCTCGAGAATCTCGGCGAGCGTGGTCGAGGAGGACTGGAGCACGAACCCTCCCGAATTGCGCACGCCGTGCACATGCGGATACATGCCGGTGAACATGCTGGCGTGCGAAGAGGGCGTCAGCGGAGTTTGGGCGACGGCGTTTTCGAAAAGAACGCCTCGGGCGGCCAGGGCGTCGAGGTTCGGAGTCTCGATTTTGGAGTAGCCGTAACAGCCCAGCCGGTCGGCCCGGAGCGTGTCGATCGTGACGAGGAGCAGATTGAGGGGACGGAGCCGCCTGGGTTCGGGAGCACGCTCCCGGGCGCCTTTGCAACCGGCGCCCAGGAGCGCGAAAACGAGAGCGAGCGGTCCGAGGCAAGCGCGCCGCACTACCACTCGAAGCGCGCGTCCAGTTGGATCGTGCGGCCGCCTCCGCCGGCGAGAAGCTGGCCGAAACCGGAGTCTCCTACGGTCGTACTGACCAGATACCGGTCCGTCCGGTTGAACGGATTCGACATGGTCATGCCGATCAGGAAGTGGATTCGTTCGTAAATGGGGAATGACTTGCTCATACGGAACGATTCAGACATCACGTGCGGTCCCCGCGTTCCGTCGATGAACCGGGGCGCCGTCCCGACCCGTAAAGGCACACCGTTCCCGGTTCTCGGGCTTTCGACGAAAGCATCCGGATTCAGGTACGGTGTCGGCTCGAAGAAATCCACCTTGCCGGGCGCGCCGATGGTGGCGTACGGCTTGCCGGTGACGTCGGGGCGGATGCCGCCCGAGAAACCGTCCGGAGCGGCGATGCCGCCCTGGCTGATCGACAGCGGATCGCCGGAGCGGTACTGGTGATTGGCGGCCAGCTGCCAGCCGCCGAGAACATAGTTGGCCCAGCCGAGATCCACCCGCTTGCCTTTGCCCACCGGGATCTCATAGACCCAGGTCATCTTGAAGAAGTGCGGATAGTGGAAGCTGGCCACTGAGCGTTCCAGGCCCCGGTTGAAATAGTCCTGGACCGTGGCGTAATAGGCGCCGGGCCCGTTGCTGTCCACATAAGTGAGCGTCTTCGACCAAGTGTAGGCCGCCAGGAAGCCCAACCCCTTCGTCAGGTGCCGCGTCACGGTCACCTGCAAGGCGTTGTAGTTGGAGTTGGCGTTGTACGGGAAGGCCTCCTGGACGCTGTAGTACTGCGGGAAGCGCCGCATCGCCTGCGCGACGGTGGCGTCGTCGGGGAAGTCGGCGTACGGCTTGAGCGTGGGGTGAGCCCCGACCTGATCGATGAGGAAGTCGCCTTGCCGGAGCAGCGTCGCCGGAAGGCCGTTCATCTCGCCGAAGACGAACGAGCCCCAGAGCCGCGTTCCCTTGTTGCCGACGTAGGCCAGTTCGAGCACCGTTTCGTGCGGCAGCTCATACTGCACGGTCAGGTTCCAGTTCTGCACATAGCCCGGCCGGTTGGCGTCGGGCGCCGTCGTCTGGTAGGCCTCGAAGTTGCCCGAGGCCGGATCGGTGTTCGGAAGCGTTCCGGTGAAATCCGGGAACCGGTCGTTCAGGTACATGGCGGGGTCGTCGACGAAGCCAGTCGGGCTGGACCGCTCGCGCACGGTGACGCCGCCGTTGAAACCGAACAGGAAGCCGTCGTAGCCCCAGTCGTTGCGGATCGGCGGCGTGTTGGTGATGGCGTAGCCGCCCCGCACGACCATCTTGTCGCGCGCCTGGTAGGCGAAACCGAAGCGCGGGCCGAGTTCACGCCAGTAGGTCTTGTGCGGCTTCTTGTTGAAGACCAGCGCCCCGCGCAGGTTGCCGGCGCCCGGATTGGGCGCCGTCATGTCGATATACGAGAGCCGGTTAGTGACTTCGTAGAACGGCGGGATGATCTCCCAGCGAAGCCCCATGTTCAGCGTCAGCTTCGGCGTTACCTTCCAGTCGTCCATCGCGTAGAAGGCGTGGTGCGGCTGGCGGAAGCCCGGGTTCAAGGTGATGATCGAGCGGCTGGCGTTGTTGACGGCGCCGAGCAGGAAGCTGGCGAAGGCATGGCCGGTCTCGCTCAGATAGCCCGGAAGGTCGGTCGAGCGGGCGTGGAAGGTGAAGGCGCCGGAGCTCGAGCGGTCCTGGCTGTTGTAGAAGTAGCGCTTGTACTCGTAGCCGTAGTGGAAGCTGTGCGCGCCATGGATCCAGGTCAGGTCGTCGTTAACCACCCAGCTTCCGTTCGGCGCGCTGTTGAAAAAGCCGACGCCCATGCGGCCGATCGTGCCGCCCTGCCACTCCCGGCCGACGAAACTGAAGGTGGGAAACCAAGCGTCGGAGGTGTTCTGGATGCCGATCTTGCCGGCCCAGTTGACGCCCACCGTCTCCGGCGGCGCGCCGTTTTGATTGCGGAAGCGGTTGTAGCCGGCGGCGATCCGGTTCAACAGCGTCGGTGAGAGCGTCGAGTTCAGCGACAGCCGGACCATCCGCCCCGGCGTGATCTGCTCCTGCCAGGAGCTGGTCGGCGGTCCGGGGATCGGCAGGTAGCGCGAGGCGCCGTTGTTGTTCCCCTTGCGGTAGCTGTGATTGTAGTAGCCGGAAAGCCGGTGCCGGTCACCGATGTTGTGATCGCCCTTGACGCCGATGATGTGCAGATTGAAGTAAGGCTGGCCGGTCGAAAGCCGGTTCTTGTTCCGGATCATCGTATCGAAATCCGGATCGACGATTCCGACCTGCTCGATCACGTTGCGCGAGACCGGATTCCACAGGCTCTTCGGGATGATGTTGCCGGGGAACGGATCCCGGATGACCGCGCCGTTCGGCGCCAGACGCGTGCTACGCGGGTCGTAAATCTGGCCGAAACGGATGTCGCGGCCGAGCGCGTCCTTGCCGATCACCGAGCCGGAGTTCGGATTTCCCGTGTAGGAAGGATCGAACAGGCGCGAGAAATCGCCGTTCTTGAACGCCGGAGTCGGCAGCGTGACGAAGCCGCTGAAGCGCAGGTCGTCGCGCTGATCCTTTTCGAAGTTGGTGAAGAAGAACGTCCTGTTCCGCCCGTTGTAGACCTTCGGAATGTAGATGGGACCGCCGAGCGAGTAGCCGTAGTTATGCTCGCGGTGCCGGCCTTTCTTAAGGCCCTGGGTCTTAGCCGACAGGTTCAGCGCATTCAGCGCTTCGTTCTGGTGGTAATAGAAAGCCGAGCCGTGCAGGTCGTTCGTGCCGCTCTTGATGTTGAAGTTGGCGACCGCCGTCTGGCCGCCGTTGTACTGCGCGCCGATGGCGCCGGTTTGCAGCTTGAATTCCGCGATCGCCTCGGCCGAAGGGCTGAACTCGTTATTGTTGCCGCCGGACAGATCGGCGCGGCCGATCGGAATGCCTTCGATCAGGATCTCGTGGGAATACTCCTGCCCCCCGTTGATCG
>JBBIMZ010000222.1:0-6460 GCA_037444135.1 Solibacteraceae bacterium | reverse complement strand
GCCCGGCTTAAGACCTACCGGACCTTCGTCACCGTGCACCAGGGGGACCACTTTCAGGCCCTCCGGGATTACCGCCGAGCCATGATGAAGCTGGGATTCCAGTTTCGGCCTGCGCCCGAAAGCGCCTTTGCGCCGATTTGGTGCGGCTGGGGATACGGGCGGCAGTTCACTCCCGCGCAACTCTACGGCGCCTTGCCGATGGTGAAACGGCTGGGCTTCGGTTGGGTGACGCTGGATGACGGCTGGCAGACCGCCGAAGGCGATTGGTTCCTCGTCAAGGACAAGTTTCCGCGCGGCGATCGCGACATGCGCGCTATGGTGGACAGATTCCACGCCGAAGGCTTCCGCGCTCAACTATGGTGGGCGCCACTGGCGGCCGACCCGGACACGGAGCTCCTCAAGAACCATCCCGAGATGCTTCTGCTCAACGCCGACGGCTCGCGGCAGCGAATTACCTGGTGGGATTCCTGGTATCTGTGCCCGGCCGATCCGGCTGCCGTCGAATACCACCGCAAACTCGTGGTCAAGTTCCTGAAGGACTGGGACTACGACGGCCTCAAGCTGGACGGCCAGTTCTTGAACGGCGTGCCTGCCTGCTACAACCCGGCGCACAAACACGCCCGGCCGGACGAGTCCGTGGAAGCCTTGCCTCTGTTCTTCAAAGCCATCTACGAGACGGCGCTCGCGATCAAGCCGGACGCGCTCATCGAGCTGTGCCCCTGCGGCACGGCCTACGCCTTTCACACGCTGCCGCACATGAACATGAGCGTCGCCTCGGATCCGCTCAGCTCGTGGCAGATCCGGCTGAAAGGTAAGACGCTCAAAGCGCTGCACGGGGACGAGGTGGCATACTTCGGCGACCACGTCGAGCTGAGCGACAACGGTGCGGACTTCGCCTCGACGGTCGGGATCGGCGGCGTGGTGGGCAGCAACTTCCGCTGGCCGCCCGGCTCCGGGGGAGATCGGAAGAGCCGCGGCGATCTGACGCCGGACAGAGAGAAGCACTTCGAGAAGTGGCTCAACCTGTACCGGGAAAAGATGCTCTCCCGGGGCGAGTACCTCGGCGAACTCTACGACATCGGTTTCGACCGGCCGGAGGGTCACGCGATCCGCAAGGGAGAGACGATGTATTACGCCTTTTACGCGCCCGCCTTCCGGGGCCGGCTGCAACTGCGAGGTCTGTCCCCGCGCGCCTACCGGGTGAGTGACTACGTCAACGGGCGCACTCTGGGCGCCGTGCGCGGGCCGGCGGCCACCCTGGAAGTCGACTTTAAGCAATACCTGCTGCTGGAGGCCCGGCCCCGATAGAGGGCGTCGAAGCCGAACCAAGCCAGGCGTCCGGGGCCGCGACCTGCCGAACTCAGGCTCCCGCCGTGACGCTGTTTGCCGCCGGGGCGGAGCTGGGTGTATACTCCAACTTGTTGGGGGGAGTCGGAGAGCGGTTCCAGCCGGCGACCCGCGACGGAAAGGGGTCCCATGCAACTCAAGACGGATGGATTTGCTCGGAGGTTGTTCGCGCTGCTCCTGTCTGCGGCTGCCGCGCTGCTGTTCACCGGGGGCGAGCCCTTCGTGGCTTCCGCGCAAGTCCTGTACGGTTCCATCGTCGGCAATGTCACGGACCCGAGCAGCGCCGCGATTCCCGGCGCGGTGATCACCGTGACGAACACGGCCACCGGCGGCTCGCGCAAAGCCACGTCGGATGCCGCCGGCTACTATGCGATTCCGAACCTGCTCGAGGGTGACTATGACCTGACGATCAGCGCGAACGGATTCAAGCCGCTGACGCAGAAAGGCGTTCGCGTGCGCATCAACACGGTGACGCGCGTCGATGCGAGCCTGGAAGTCGGCGAGCTGGCCCAGTCGATTACGGTCGAGGCCAGCAGCGCGTTACTGCAAACGACCAAGTCGGACGTCAATACCAACGTCGAATCCCGGGCGATCGAGAATCTGCCGCTGTCGAACTATCGCAACTATCAAAGCCTGATCAACCTGGTCCCGGGCACGACGCCGCTTTCAGAACGCCGTCATCGATACGCCGATGCGCGACCTGACGACGAACATCAATGGCCAGGAGCGCGGCGCCAACAACACGCGCCTGGACGGTTCGGCCAACATCCTGGTGACGATGCCGCACCATGTCGTGTACGTGCCCCCGGTGGAAAGCATCGCCGAGGTCAACATCTCCACCGCCAGCTTCGACGCCGAACAGGGAATGACCGGCGGAGCGGCGGTCACGGTCACCACCAAGTCGGGAACGAACGATTTTCACGGCAGCCTCTTCGGGTTCCACCAGGACAACTCCATGCGGGCGTTCCTGTGGGACGAGAACCGCAGCCGCCTGGAAAAGAAGCCCAAGGGCATTCGCAACATCATCGGCGGCAGCCTCGGAGGCCCCATCAAGAAGGAAAAGCTCTTCTTTTTCGGTGACTGGGAGGGCACGTTCGAGCGTGTGGGCCGCTCCGGACTCTACTCAGTGCCGGCCGACGACTTCCGCGCGGGCGACTTCACGCGGCAACTCGGGGCTCCGATTTTTGACGCCGCCGGCAAGTCGATCATGGTGCCGACCACTGAGGGGGGTCTGACGCAACTGCGGGAGGGCATGGTCTTCGATCCGTTCACCGGCCGGCCGGACGGCACAGGCCGCGCGGTCTTTGCCAGCGGGGGCAGGCTCAACGTCATCCCGCCTTCGCGGCTGAACGGCCCGATGATGAAGCTGCTGGCGCTGGTGCCCCACGCCAACCGGCCGGGCGATCTGAACAACTACTTCAACTCCGGCACGCAGCGCTTCAACCGCAACAACGTCGACGGCAAGGTCAACTGGAACCGCAACGAGAAGCACCAGCTCTGGTTCAAGTACAGCGCCATGACGGCGCTTGTTCACGGCGACTACGGCCTGGGTGCGGCCGGTGGACCGTGTCTGTGTGACGGAGGCGTCGGCGACGGGCACACGCTGGTGCAGATCGCCGGCATCGGCCAGACCTATACGGTTTCTCCAACCTTCCTGATCGACGGCACGCTGGGTTGGACGCGCTTCGGCCAGAACGTCCGATCTCCCGACCTCGGAACCAACTTCGGCCGGGACGTGCTCGGCATCCCCGGCACTAACGGCCCGGATCCGCGCGAAAGCGGCATGCCGGCGTTCTACGTTTCCGACTACACCGGCCTAGGGAACACGGAAGGCTGGAACCCGCTGTTCCGTAACGATCAGTCTTACACGTTCAACACCAATGCGATGTGGATGAAGGGCGCGCACGAAATCCGGTTCGGATTCGACTTTTTGCACCATCTGATGAATCACTGGCAGCCGGAGCTCGGCGAAGGCCCGCGCGGGGCGTTCTTCTTCGATTCCGGCGTCACGGCGCTGAATCCGGAGGCGCTCGCGGCCACCGTTGGATTTCAGGCTGGCACACCGTCGTTTGAGAACGGCTGGAACGGTCTGGCCGGGTTTCTGCTCGGCACGCCGACAGGCACCGCCAAGAGCAGCCAGTACATCAAGATGGCCAGCCTGGAAAACCAGTACGCCCTCTACATCCGCGACCGGTGGCGCGCCACCTCCAAGCTCACGTTGAATCTCGGCTTGAGATGGGAGCTGTACCCGACCCGGTCGCGGCCGGCGGGCATGGGGATCGAATCCTACGATCCCAACACGAACGAGGTGCTCATTGGCGGCCGCGGCGGCATCCCGCCGGATGCGGGCGTAGGTTACAGCAAACGGCTCTTTGCCCCGCGGGTCGGCTTCGCCTACCAGGTGACCGGCTCGACGGTGATTCGCAGCGGCTACGGCATCACCTACCATTCGCACCCCTGGGGGGCGCAAGCGTTGCGGGGCTGGTATCCGCTCACGATCGCCGCGGACTTCTCCGGCCTCAACGGCTTCCAGCCGGTCACGACCGGCCCCAATTACGTCGCGGCCGGAGTGCCCAACAAGCCGCTCGGACCCGACGTGGGGATCGTGCCGATTCCGGAGCCGGACATCAGCAAAGGACGGATCCCACTACCGGCCGCCGTCGAGATGGGCTACCCGGTGGCCAACCGCGAGTTGCGCCGCGGCTATATCCAGTCGTGGAACTTCATCATCGAGCGCAAGTTGCCGGCCCAACTCGTGATGTCGGTGGGCTACGTCGGGACGGCGAACGTGAACGGCTTCGCCTTCCTGGACATCAACGCGTCGCAGACACCCGGCACCGGTGACGCCGGCCGCCCGCTGTTCGCCAGGTTTGGCCGGACCGCGACGACGCGGGAGTGGGACGGGCGGACGCACAGCACCTATCACTCCCTCCAAGCTACGTTGAACCGGCGCGTCGCCAGTGGGCTCTTCCTTCAGGGATCCTATACGTACTCGCATGCCATCGACATCGCCAACTACAGCGACTGGACGGCGTTTACCTGGAACGCGGCAAGCGTGTTTTACCGCAATCGCGCCACGGCCTCGTTCGACATCCCACACAACTTTCAGCTGGCCTACATGTACGAGCTCCCCTTCGGCGCCGGCAAGCAGTGGGCGACCGGAGGCGTAGCGAACACCCTGTTCGGCAGCTGGCAGATCAACGGGATTTTCTCCGCATACATGGGGCGGCCGTTCACTCTGACGGCCTCCGGCGCCTCGCTGAACATGCCGGGCAACCAGCAGACTCCGGATCAAGTCAAGCCGACGGTGGCCAAGCTGGGCCTGGTCGGGTCCGACGGCACCTGGTTCGACACCAGCGCCTTTGCGCGCCCCACGGGCGCCCGCTTCGGCAACGTCGGTCGCAACACCATGCGCGGCCCCGGTGTCGTGCATGCCGATTTGAGCCTTTTCCGAACGTTCCGGCCGACCGAGAAGCTGAATGTGCAATTCCGGGCGGAGGCGTTCAATCTGAGCAACACGCCGCACTTTGCGAACCCCAACGGCAATGTCAACAGCTCGAACTTCGGGCGCGTGCTGTCCACGCTTTCGACCGAAGCGTTGGGGCGGTCGCGGGAGTTCCGGCTTGGGTTGCGGTTGAGTTTTTAGAGTGCGCCTTCCGGCGGGCGTGAGGGCGTCGGCCGCAACTGCCGGCCGGCGCTCCGGCCCCGTTCAGCGGTGTGGCAAGTGGCGCCGGATGAAGGCGTCGTAGGTCCAGGCGCCCAGCAACGCCCCGGCCAGTGGCCCCACGATCGGAACCCAAAACACTCCGCTGCCGTCGGTGAGGCCGTTGTGGCGGAAGCCTGCCAGAGCCGTGAACAGGCGCGGACCGAAATCGCGCGCCGGGTTGATGGCGTAGCCGTGCATGCCGCCGAAGGACATGCCGATGGCCACCACCACCAGGCCTACGGCCACCGGCGTCAGGCCGGACCCGAGCGGCTGGTTGCGCTCGTCGGTGAGGGCCAGCACCAGCAGCAACAGCAAGGCCGTGCCGAGCACCTGGTCGAACAGCCCCGCCAGCGGCGCCTGCGGAAATGCGGGAAAGGTTGTGAAGACGCCGGCCGTGCGCTCGAGCAGCGGATCGGCCTTTTCAAACGCCGGCCGGTAGTTCCAGAACACGGCCGCGGCGCCGGCGAAAGCGCCGGCCGTTTGCGCCAGCGCATACGGAATCACCTTGCGCCAGGGAAAGCCGCGGAAGACCGCCAGCGCCAGCGTCACCGCCGGGTTGATGTGCGCCCCGCTGACGCGGCCCGCGACGTAGAGCGCCATCGTGACGCCCAGCCCCCAGGCCAGCGTCACGTTCGTGAAACCGCCCTTGACCACTTCTCCGGGACCGAACAGCGTCACCATCGCGACGACGCCGTTGCCGAACAGAATCAACACCATCGTGCCGAGGAACTCGGCCAGAAGTTCGCCGCGCAGAGTGGAACCCCTCATCGGATCGCGTCATTTGATTATCCGCCGTTTGAGGAGCATGGGTGCGGCCTCCGAGGCCGCGTCGTCAGGCGTCGCCCACCTGTAGAACTCCAGGCTATAATGTCGTGGGCAATGCCACGGATGCTTTTTTGGCCCCTGGCGGTCCTGACCCTCGTCTGGGGCCTCGGCGATTCGCGATTTCGTGATTTGGAAGGCATTCCGACCGGCGCGATCTGCCTGCCGGTTTCGCTCAGCGCGGCGCTGATCCTCCTCGGCGCGGCGTGGGGCACCCGCTGGTGGAGGGCGGGCCTGTGGCTGGCGCTGGCGCTGAGCGGGCAGGCCGTGGCGTTGCAAATGATCGACGCCGGCACGCGCCTGCACTATCAGCACTACCGCTCTCCGGGCTGGCTGGCGTCTCACCGGCCGTGGTTGCTGGTGTTTCTCGGTTTTCAGACCGTGCTGGTTCTGGCCGGCTTGCGCGGCCGCTGGGACCCGATGTGGCGCTGGCTGGGACGGCACTTCCGCTGGTGGCAGCTCAGTGGCGCGGCCGCGGTCTTCATTCTGACCGCGGCCACAGTGTCCGAGAACGTGCGTTTCTATCTCACGGAACTCGCGTTCGCCGCTTTCGTGCAGAGCGTGGCCCTTGGCAACATCCTGTTG